>JBDUBS010000156.1:0-7873 GCA_040003875.1 Acidimicrobiia bacterium
CTCGCCCTCGCGCCGCGGATCCGACGGCGCGTCACCCGGCCGACGCCCGAGGGCTCCGAAGGTGGCGCGGAGCTACCGCCCGACGAGCCCGACGACGCGGCGGCACCTTCGGCCGAGCCGGTGTCGGTGTGAAGCATCCGTTCCGGTGGGTGGCCATCGGTGCCGGGGTGGTGATCGCACTGTTCGCGGCGATCCTCGCGGCCAACGTCACCACCGATCCGCGCACCGAGCTCAACACCAGTCCGTTGCTCGGCAAGGCGGCCCCGGACTTCGCGCTGACCCAACTCGACGGCACGAAGTTGCGGTCGAGTGATCTCGCGGGCAAGACCGTCATCGTCAACTTCTGGAACTCGTGGTGCGATCCGTGCCTCGCGGAGTTGCCCACGCTGCAGCGCTGGTACGCGGAGCACCGCGCCGATCCGATGGTGGTGATGGTCGGTATCCCCCGTGAGGACTCGTCCGGTGCAATCCGCGCCGCGGCACGACGGGACAACATGGGGTGGGCGGTCGCCAACGACCGCGGGGCCGAGGACGCCAACCTCGCGTACGGGACCCGCGGTCAGCCCGAGTCGTTCGTCATCAACCCGAGTGGCCGACTCGTCGGTTCGGTCATCGGACCCGTAACCACCGGGGACCTCGACGAGATGCTGCGTGTGGGGCAGGGCATCTGATGCGGCGGTGGGCGTGGATCGGCCTCGCGGTGATCGTGGTCGTCGCGATGGGTGGCGCGCTCTGGCCGCGCGGCGGCCACGAGACGGTGTCCGCCCACGTGCACCGGCTCGCCGGTGAACTCCGCTGTGTCGACTGCGAAGGCCTCTCCGTCGCCGACAGCGCCACTTCCGCGGCTCGCGGACAACGGCGGGACATCGCGGAGCGGGTGCGGAGCGGGGAATCGGACGAGACGATCCGAGACTGGTACGTGCAGACCTACGGAGAAAACATCCTGCTGAGACCGGCCGGGCGCGGCGTCGGGCTCATCGTGTGGGGCCTGCCGATCGGCGCCGTGTTCCTGGCCGCGGTCGGCTTGACCGTGGCGCTCCGTCGATGGCGACGGGAACCTCGATTGACCCCGACGGCCGAGGATGCCGCGTTCGTCGCCGAGCATCGCGGCCGGTGAGTGGGTCGGTCATGAACGCAAACGACACCTTCGACCGTGAGCAACTCGAAGCCGAGCGCTCGTTCCTGCTGCAGTCCCTCGACGACCTCGATGCCGAGCGGACCGAGGGCAACATCGACGACGTGAACTACACGCGACTCAGGGACGATTACACGGCTCGTGCGGCACGGGTGTTGCACCGCCTCGACGGTGAACCGGTCCCGGCGGATCCCGATGCGGAACCGCCCGGGGTATCGGCCCGCCGTCGGTGGCTCGTGGGCGTGGGTATCGTCGCGTTCGCGGTGGCGGCGTCGATCGCGCTCGCGTACGGACTCGGGGCCCGACTGCCCGGCCAGACCATCACCGGCCGCCAGTCGGATTCCGCCTCGGCCGCAGGAGCGGAGTCCGGGATCAAACGGCTCCGGGCCGCGGTGGCGGCGTCCCCGGACAACGGGGCGGCCCACCTCGAACTGGCGCGGGCGCTCATGGCCCAGCAGGACGGCGCCGGCGCCTTGACCGAGTTCGGGGAGGCGGCCCGGCTCGACCCGTTGAACCCCGAGCCCTTCACCTACAGCGGCTGGCTCGTCCGGCTCCAGGGTTTCCCCGACCAGGCCCTGACCCTCCTCGACAAGGCGATCGCGATCGACGACCAGTTCGCCGACGCCCGCGCCTTCAAGGGCATCATCCTGCTGCGGGACAAGCACGACCCGGAGGGCGCGATCGCGCAGTTCCAGCGATACCTTGTACGGGCTCCCGATTCGCCGTTGGCGGACCGGGTGCGCACGCTCCTGGCGGAAGCAGTCGAGGCGCAACCCAGCTCTACCAACCCCTCGACGCCAACGAGCGCCCCAGCATCCAGCACGTCGTCGTCCAATACGACGCCGACCCGCCCGTAATCCCCCGAGAGGAATCCTGTGCCCGACGCCCCCGAATACCAGATCGACGGTGCGAAGCTGTACCGCACGACCATCACCACCAATCGTGGCACCATCGTGATGGACCTCGATCCGCAGCTCGCCGCGAACACCGTCAACAACTTCGTCGGACTGGCGCGCCAGGGCTTCTACGACGGCCTGACGTTCCACCGGGTCGTGCCGAACTTCGTCATCCAGGGCGGCTGTCCCCAGGGCACCGGCACCGGCGGCCCCGGCTACAAGTTCCGTGACGAGCCCGTGCAGGGCGAGTACACCGTCGGCGCGTTCGCGATGGCGAACTCCGGTCCGAACACCAACGGCTCGCAGTTCTTCATCACGATCGCAGACTGCACCCGCAAGCTGACCAAGGACTACAGCCTCTTCGGATACGTCACCGACGGCATGGACGTCGCGCTCGCCACGGAGGTCGGCGACGTGATGGAGTCCGTCGTGGTCGACGAGGTCGACCGCTAACCCGCCGCCTCGCGCCTCGGTGTGGTCGCGGGTCCGAGGTCGCGCGGCGCCACCGTGCACAACACCCGTTCGAGTTCCTTGGTCCGGTACATCGCGCGGTCGGCGCCCCGGACGAGCGCTTCCACGTCGGTACCGTCCTGCGGGTAACACGCGATTC
The DNA here is from genome assembly GCA_040003875.1 of Acidimicrobiia bacterium. Lineage (GTDB taxonomy): Bacteria > Actinomycetota > Acidimicrobiia > IMCC26256 > JAENVU01 > JAENVU01. Next base: position 2,642 of record JBDUBS010000156.1, read on the forward strand.
CTATGCTCGCGTGGACCTGGACGAGTTCGTCGCCGATGGCGATGGGCCGGCTGATCACCGTCGCCAGTCGGGCCGCGATCACTTCGGCATCGGACGGTTCTGCATCGGGCAACATCATGGTGAACTCGTCGCCGCCGCGCCGGGCGATCGAGTCGCCCCGTCGACCCGCGTCCTCCAGTCGCAACGCGACGGTGCGTAACACGTGATCGCCGGCGCCGTGACCGAAACGGTCGTTCACCGCCTTGAAATCGTCGAGGTCGATGAACAGGAGGCTCAATGAGGCGCGGCGACGCGCCGCGTGCGCGATGGCCTTGTCCAACTCCTCGTCCGCGAGCGCGCGGTTCGCGAGGCCGGTCAGCGTGTCGTGCACCGCCTGATGCCGGATCTCCTCGATGAGGGTGGCGTTCTGGATCGCCGTCGCGGCCTGGTCCGCGATGGCCGCGAGGCGCTCGGTGATGTCGTCGAGGCGCCGTTCATGGGCGGCCGCGACCGGCGCGATCGCGGCGCCGAAGAACTCTCCTCGGTGGACGTGGATCGGGGCAATGGCGAGCGCGGGCACGCCGAGCACCGCGAGTCGGGTTGCCACCGGGCCGCGTTCCGGGGAATCGAGGCGCAGCACGATCGGTTCGGCGGTCTCCCGCAGTTGGCGCACACCATCGGAATCCTGGTCCCGGATCTCGAACCCTTCGACGAGGTCGGCCACCTCGCGACTCCACCCCGACCGGCCGGCCATGCGCAGGGTTTGGGTCCCCTGGTCCCAGAGCAGGACCGCGGCCGCGTCGACCCCGAGGATCTCCGGCATCGCGGAGGCCACCAAGCGGGCGATCCGTTGGGGGTTGGCGGGCTCGGCGAGCGACCGGGCGAGGCCCAGGAGCGCACCGGTGGCGGCGCCGCGGCGGCGCGCGCTCTCGAGTGCGGTGGCCGCGTCGAGCGCGGCCGCGGCACTGCGTGCATAGGCGGCGAGCAGCCGCTCCTCGTGGGCGAAGAACGTGTGACCGTCCGAGTACGCCGCGAGCCGCCCGTAGATCCGCCGGCTCGACGCGACCTCGATGACGATTTGGTGGTCGTGCGAGCCCAGCGGGGCCTGGAGCACCTCGGTGGCGACGGCGTCGATCGCGTCGGGCGCGATGCCGTCGGCGTATACCGCGGCGCCGAGGAGTTCGTGGTCGTAGAGCGCGAGCAGGTGTGCGGGCGCGCTGACGGCGGTCCCGGCGCGGCTCACGATGCGGGCCAGCACCGTGTCGACGTCGTCGGACGACACCAGGTCCTCGGTGGTCGATTGGAGCAGCGCGATCTGGGCGTGGAGCGCGTTGGTCTCGTCCTCGAGGGCACGGACCAGGGTCCGGCGACCGCGAAACCGACGGGGCTTCGTCCAGGTCACCACGTACCGGCACTCCGGTGCGCCCTCCACCTGACAGTCGGGATGTACCACTTCCAATGGGGGGATGCCGAAGATGAGACCGATCGTGCCCATCAACGCGATGTTGAGCTGACAGTCACCGCGGTGAGGTCGGTAACCGTCGTGGAGCCGGTAGGTGACCGTGGCGTGCTCCCGCCCGAGTTCCTCCACGCTCATGCTCGCGACGGTCGAGAACTTGGGGCAGGCCTTGGCGACGTTCGCGAGCACTGTGCGCGGTGATCCGAGGGTGCGCAGCAGGATCCGGATGCCCGCGCCGACCTGGTGATCGAGTGCCGTGGCTCCGATCCGCAGCACCGCGTCGTTGTCGTCGAGCACGAAGCAGGCCGCGTCGAACAGCGCGATCTTCTGCTCGTAGGTGCTCCAGCGGTGTTCGTCCTCGAGTTGCTCGAGTGAGCGGGTCTCACCGGCGACCTCGAGCAGCCGCGTGACACCATCGTCGCCCGCGTGGTGGCGGACGTACCGAACGATCAGACAGATCGTCGTGCCGGCGGTCTCCCGCGCGTCGGACGCCATCCCGGAGGTATCGGGACCGAAATGCCCGCTCTGTAGCGGGGTTCCGCGGATCAGGGGCGGGAGCAACCGGCGTAACGAATCCAGGTGTCGGCGAACCAAGGCGGCATGGGCTTTTTCGAGCGCAATCGATCGTCGCTGGCCGAGCGGGGTATCGACCCGGCCCGGCTGCCACCGGGTCAGTACTTCACGGAGCGGTTCCCGGTCCTGCACGTGGGCGACGTCGCCGAGTTCGCCCCCGATGGTTCCGACTGGTCGCTCACCGTCGGGGGATTGGTGGGGGAGACCAAGACGTTCACCTGGGCCGACCTCGTCGCCCTCCCGGCCACCGAGATCGTCACCGACATCCACTGCGTGACCAAGTGGTCGAAGTTCGACACTCGATGGCGTGGCACGCGGGTGCGCGATCTGCTCGCGGCCTGCGGCGGCCCCCTCGCCGGGGCCACCCACGTGGTCGAGACGGCCGAACACGGCTACACCACGAACCTGCCCCTGGTCGACGTACTGGGCGACGATGCGCTGGTGGCGTACGAGTACGACGGGGCGCCGATCGAACCGGTGCACGGCGGACCGGTTCGGCTCGTCGTTCCCCACCTGTACTTCTGGAAGTCGGCGAAGTGGCTCCGGCGGATCGACCTGCTCGACCATGACGAACTCGGGTTCTGGGAACGCAACGGGTATCACGCCTACGGCGATCCGTTCCGCGAGCAGCGCTACAGCTGATCGCCGGGCTGGTACGTGGAGCCGAGTTCGCGCGCGGCCCAGAGCGCGGCCTGGGTACGGTCGGTCACGTTGAGTGCGGCGAACACCCGAGTGAGATGGTTCTTGACGGTCTTCTCGCCGATACCGAGCCGCCGCGCGATCTGTTTGTTGGCGAGTCCCTCCACCAGGAGGAGCAGGACTTCGCGCTCGCGGTCGGTGAGGCCGACGTCGGGTTGGGGTCGCCGGTTCGCCACGAGGACCCGGGCCGCGCGCGGTGAGATCGGCACGTCGCCGCGGGCGGCGGCGCGGATCCCGCGGATGAGTTCGTCCGGTTCGGCGTCTTTCAGGAGGTAGCCGGCGGCGCCCGCGTCGAGCGCTCGGTTGATGCGGTCCTGGTCGGCGAACGTGGTGAGGATCACCACGACGGTTGTCGGTATCGAGGCCACGATCTGGCGGGTCGCCTCGACGCCGTCCATGCCGGGCATCTCGATGTCCATGAGCACGACATCGGCCGGCGCAGTGCCGAGACTCGCAACCGCGTCGGCTCCGTCGCTCGCGGTGCCGATCACCGTGATGTCCACCGTCGAGTCGAGCAGGTCGGCGACCCCTCGGCGTACGAGTGGATGGTCGTCGACCACCAGGACACGGATCATGGCGCCGGTACCTCCAGGGTCAGGGTGGTGCCGCCGGTGGGTCGACGCGAGAGGGTGAGGGTCCCACCGGCATCGGCGGCGAGTTCTCCGAGCAGGCGGAGACCGACGTGACCCGCGGTCGCGGAGCCGGCGGGATCGAACCCGATGCCGTCGTCGTCCACCCGGAGGTGTACCGAACCGTTGCGATCGGTCAGCGCGATCTCGATGGTCGACGCGTCGGCGTGGTTCAAGATGTTCCGAACACCTTCCTGGGCCCCGCGGAAGAGCAGCCCCTCGACGGTGCGGTCGAGCACCCGGGTCGACTCGACCGCCACCGACGTCGTGAGGCCGCGTGCCCGAGCCGACGATGCGAGGTCCTCGAGGGCGATCGCGAGGCCCTCGTCGTGAAGGCGGCGCGGCGCGATCGCCACGACGAGTGTGCGGAGTTCGCGCACGCTCTGCCGCAGCGCCCGCGCTCGCGTCTCGAGGTCCTCCGCGAGCTGGTGATCGCCGGCCTGGTCCGATCTCCGTGCGATCGCGGCCAGGCTCATCGACGCGCCGGCGAGGTCCTGGACCACCGAGTCGTGGAGGTCCGCCGCGATGCGGCGCCGCTCACGGTCGGACGACTCGATCGCCCGGGCGAGGAGCGCATGCTCGTGGTCACGGCTGCGACGGAGTCGTCGGACCAACGCGACGGCGAGCGGGAGTTGCACCAACCACAGCAGGAGTAGGCCGCCGAGGAGGGCCGGCGCGAAGGACACGAGCAGCCGGTTGCCGTTCTCGTTGATCGCGTCGAACCGGGAGTAGGTCTCGAAGAGCAACGGTGTCCCGTCCGTGGTGCGGGCACCGACGTACACCTCGAGCAGCTTGCCGAATCGGCGCTCGTGCTGGTTCTCGGGCCGGGTCAGGTCGGAGACCTCGGCATTGACGCCCTTCGCCCGCAGCACCGCGCGTTCCTCGGGCGGGAGCGCGAAAGTCCGGTCGACGAGGATCGGGTCGTCGGACGCCACGATGCGACCGGCTGCGGTCCACACCTTCACCCGCACGACGCGCGATGACAGGACGCGGCTGCGGATCGCGGCGACCAACCGGCGGCGGTCGCCGACGTCACCGGTGAGCAGCCCTTGGGTCAGCAACGGCGCGATGTTGCGCGCGTCGGCCTCGGTGAGGTCACGCGCGTTGTGAACGGCCTGGTCGGTCGAGCTGCGGCGCGCGATGCCCAGACCGATGACGCCGATGACGACTACCGCGCCGAGGCCCGCGAGCATGAACCAGAGGATGGGCCGGCTCGATGGAGGGCTCGTCGCACCGGAAGTTCGTTGCACCGGTCCAGCATGGCACCGGCCCGAACGTCATGACCGCGGCGGGACGCCAGTTGATGGTCCTAGGACCATGGTCCGATGGCCGACGCAACGCGGCCGTGCGACGATCAGGACAACCGCTGCTACCAGGAGATGCATCGTGCGCAAGTCGTCAGGGGTCGGGTCGTTGAGTGTCGGGTCGTTGAGTGTCGTGTCGATCGTCGCCGTCGGAGTCCTCGCCGCGTGCGGATCGGGTTCGGGCTCGAAGGCCTCGACTGGGTCATACCACAAGGCCACGACCACACCGACCGCACCGGCCGCACCGACCTCGAACGGGCCGATCACCACGATCGCGGCGAGAGACTTCGCGTTCACGCCGACATCGATCACGCTGACCAAGGGGGACAACACCCTGAAGGTGACCAACTCCGGATCGGTGAAGCACAATCTCACCGTCGAGGGCCTGAAGCTGAACCAGGACCTCCCGCCGGGCGCGACCCAGACGGTGTCGCTCACCGCCAAGCCGGGGTCGTACCCGTTCCACTGCGAGTACCACCCGACGCAGATGAAGGGCACCATCACCGTCGGGTAAGGCAGTTCCGTTGCGTCGGCGCACCCAAGGGTTGCATTGCCGAAGGCAATACAAGTATAATACAGGTTATGCGGT
>JBDUBS010000679.1:0-2358 GCA_040003875.1 Acidimicrobiia bacterium
CCCCGCTTCGGCCGGACGGCCACGTGGATCCCCACGCCCATCGGCTGCCGCGCCGGCGCGAGCGCGGCGGTGATGTTCTCCACCATGGCGGCGACCCACGGACCGAGCCGCGGCCGCTCCGCTGCGATCACGACGTCGACGTTCCCAATCCACCAGCGGGCATCGGCCACCCTGCTTGCGACCTGAGCCAGCAACCCGATCGACGACGCATCCGCGTACGCGGGATCGCTCGCGGGGAACAACTCACCGAGGTCCGGCAGACCGACGGGACCGAGCAGCGAGTCGGCCACCGCGTGCGCCACCACATCCGCGTCCGAGTGTCCGATGAGTTGGGGCGTGTCCGGTACTGACACTCCACCGATCACCAGAGTCCCGCGCTCGCCGAACGGATGGACGTCGGACCCCAGACCCACGCGCATCATCGGGCGGCACCCCTCGTTGCGAGGAGCGCGACGGCGCGCTGGAGGTCGGCGGGCGTGGTGATCTTGAAGTTGTCAGCCGCGCCGGTCACGACCACGACGGTACCGCCGGCCGCCTCGACTACCGCGGCGTCGTCGGTGCCCTCGGGCGCAGCCGCATGAGCGGCGCGCAACACGGCCGCACGGAATGCCTGCGGCGTCTGCACCGTGACCAGGTCGTCACGCGGCAGCGTGGCGACGACGACACCGTCGCGCACCTGCTTCACCGTGTCGGCGATCGGGAGCGCCGGAACCGCACCGTCGGCTCCCGACCGCACCGCGTCGATGACGCGCTCGAACACGTCCACCGCGGCGAGGGGCCGCGCCGCATCGTGAACGAGCACGACCTCCGCGTCGTCGGGCACGGCCGCCAACCCGGCGCGTACCGAAGCGGATCGGGTCGCACCTCCGGCCACCACGATCGCTGCGCCGAGCCCCCAGTCGACACCGGGTGGGACGACGACCACCACGCGGTCGGAGACCGATCGCGCCGCGGCCAACGCGAGGTCGATCACCCGTGTAGCGCCAAGCGGCATCAGCTGTTTCGAGCCGCCGAACCGTTCACCGGATCCTGCCGCCACCACAATCGTCCAGACCGCCACCCGGCAATGATGGCGCGTGGAACGGTTCGCTACTGGCTCTCGACCAGATCCGGCTCCACCGATGGGCGGGCGGCCTCGACCCGCGCGAACACGATCCGGCCTGCGCTGGTCGGCACCACCGAGGACACGATGAAGGGCATACGACCGGCATCGATGAGGTCGACGCCGCCGATCACCACCACCATCGACCCGTCTTCGAGGAACCCGACCGCCTGCCCGTCGTGGCGACCGGCGCGAGTGAGCGAGACCTGGATCGTCTCACCGGCGACGACCGCGGGCGCGAGGTCCGCCGCGACGCGTCGTGGAATCACCGTGATCACACCCTGCACCTCCGCGACCCGCGCGAGCTTCACGTCGTTGGTGAGCAAACGGAGTTGGAGTCGACGCGCGAGGGCAACGAGTTTCGCGTCGACCTCGCGCATCTCGGGGACCTCGTCGTCGATGATGTATACGCGGTTGTGGGCCTCCCGCCGCAAGACGTCGAGCGTCTCGATGCCGTGGAGCGCCCGGCGGCCCCGTTCGTCGCCGACGTCGGCCATGCCTTGGAGCTCGTCGAGCACGAACCGCGGGATCAGGAGGTCGTCACGGAATAGTCCGGACCGGCAGAGGGGCAGGAGCTGCGCGTCCATCACCGCCGACGAGTCGACGATGAAGCCGTTGGTGTCGTCGTAGGACTGCGCACGGGCGGTCGGGCGGGTGGAGAGACCGGCGGCCGCGAAGAGGTCGTCGGCGCGATGCGCCGCGACGCGTTGCCCGAGGTACATGCACGTCCAGAGCGCGATCCCCGCCGCCGCGAGACCGATCTGCACCGGGAGGAAGATCGCCAGCGGGACCGCGATCGCGAGCCCGAGCATCCCGCCGACCGCGGCACCGAGGATGCCACAGAGCAGTTGGGGGATCGGGATGCGGTCGGCCTTGCGCTCGGCGACGCCGACGCCGCGATCGAGCAACCGGCCGAGCAGGCCGCCGAGCAGGTATCCGGCGAGACACCCAACCATCCCGAGGGCACCGACGACGGATTCGGACGCAGTGAAGTCACGCGCCACGAGGTATCCGACCGCGGTCATCAGGACCACGGTGAACAAACGGACTACTTCTACGAACACGACGACCCTCCGACCCCTGGATCGGCGGGCGTTGCACCCACCTTGAACCATTGGTCGGTTCGGCCCACGAAAGGGCCGGACTACTTCGCCTTCGTCGCCTTCGTCGCCTTGGTGGCCTTCGCGGGGGTCTTCGCGGGGGTCTTCGCGGCCTTGGCCGTCGACTTCGCCGGCTTGGCGGCAGGCGCCTTCGCG
>JBDUBS010000615.1:0-2355 GCA_040003875.1 Acidimicrobiia bacterium
GCGCGTGCAGCATCGTCCAAACGTTTGATGAAGTCCGCGCCACCGTCGAAGAGGCCGACCGCAACCGATCCGCTTCCAATCGGTGGCACCCACGAACTCCAGTCCACCGAGGTCCGGTCCGTCATCTCGACGAGACCGACGTCGTACTTCTGTTTGATCGCCAAGACCGCGACGTCGCCGAGATTTGTGTCGCCAATGAACGGGAGCCATGGGTACGAGTCCTTGACCTTGCCGACGTTCGGCGTGTCGTAGGACCAGATGTAGTTGGAATCGTGCAGCCTGTCGTTCGGGGGGTCTTTAACGTGGCCGATCAGGAACTGCTGGAGCGCAGCTCGCGTTTCGATGGCCGCGCCCCGACCGATCGCCCTCTCCTCGTTGGAGCCCGACACACCGAGGGCGTACCCACGGAAGAGCGCGTCCCAGAGGTTGAGCGACACGGCGCGCCCGTTCACATTCTCGCGGTGATCGGGGGACGCCCAGGCGGTCTGGGACGAAGCCGAGGCCTTGAAGACACAGTTGTCGAGGCCATGCGTGACGAGATACTCATAGAGGCCGTTGTCGGTATCCGCGGTGACCACATAAGTACGCCCAAGCTTGGACATGTCCCCTATCTCGATCTGTGCAGGCACCACCTTCGAGATGGTCGTCGCCGAGGAACTCCACTTGATCTTCGTGGGGAACGCGTGGCCGCAGACGTTGTTCTTCAAGTAGTCGACGAAGTTGTCGAGGCCTCGTCCCCATTCGTCGCCGTTCTCCGCGCCGACGGTCTTGTAGTGCGACAGGTTGAGGATGATGGGTTCGAGCGGCTGCTCCTTGCGGAAGCGGTTCAGACCGCTGGCCCCGCCGATCGCCTGGTCGAGCGTGGCGGTGTCGAGCGTGTGGCAGGTACGGATGATGCTGCCGTCGTAGTAGGGCCGCAGATCGAACGAGCGCACCCCGAGCTTGGCCTGCTCGTACAGATCGTGATGTTGGGTCTTGGCCCAGCGCTCGGTCATGCCTTTCCCGAAGATCTGCTGGACCGTGCCGAAGTCGTTGCACGGACCGGCGAAGTCACCCGTGACGTAGGCCGCCGAATCGTGGGTTCCCGGCATCGCGATCTGTCCGAGCTTGACCTGTGACGCCGGGATGCCGGAATCGTGACCGGCCGCAGTGGCAAAGTCGTGACGAAGGTAAATGTCGTTGACCCACGACTCCGGGTGCCACGTCACCACCGGACGCGGCGTGTCGTTCAAGCCGCCGAGTGCCGAGCTCTCGACTCCGAAGGGACCCACCGGCGGCATTGGCGGCCGGTTCGGATGGGCGGCAGAACGCGTCTCGGGCAACACCTTGGCGCCCGTTCGAGCGCCGTCCGTCCCGCCGCATGCGCCCACGACCGTCACGAGCAAGAAACCAACGATCGCGTGTCGGAACCAACGGCTGGAGTGCATCATCCGATCGGGATCGACCGAATCCGCGGCGGTCTGAAGATCGTTTCGAGGCTTCATCACTCTGAGCGCGCAGCACGGGTTGCGGCTCCCAGGTCGCGGGCGCAGAATCTCCCCGCATGCAGCCACTCGCCATTCATCACGTGTCGATCAACGTCACCGATGTCGACACCGCGCTCGCGTTCTACACGGACGTGCTCGGAGGCTCAGCGCGGACCGACCGTCCCGACTTCGGGTTCGGGGGCGCGTGGATCGACTTCGGCGGCCAACAACTCCACCTGATCGAGGCCCCGGCCCCGGCGAGCCTCGGCCAACACTTCGCGGTGCAGGTTGCCGACATCAAAGCCACGATCGCCGAACTGCGCGACCGGGGCCTGGAGGTCAGCGACGCGATTCCGGTCGCCGCCAACCTCCAGGCCTTTCTCTCCGATCCGGCCGGGAACGGGATCGAGCTCCACGAAGTGGGTGGCGCGACCCCGTCCTGACCGGCCGGTCCTCGATCAGCGGTTGGCCGCCTCGAGTTCGGTCTTGAGCGTCGACAGGATCCAGTTCCAACCGCCACCGCCCTGCTCCAACGGCGTCGAGCCCTCGAGCATGGCCGCGGCGATCGGCGCGTCGGTCACATCGTGGGTCACGGTCAGGCGGCAGTAGTCGCCGACTTCCTCGACGATCTCCCAGGTGACCCGGCGGAAGCCCTCGGCCTCCTGTGCAGCATCGAAACAGAACCGGTAGGTCTGGACGAGGAGGTGCGGTGGGTCGACCTCGATGACCTCACCGTCGACGCCGACCTCGGGGACGCCCATCTGCTCCACCATCTCGGCCGGCATCAGCGCGCGGAACGCGCCGCCGGGTCGCAGCTCGTACTCGGAGTGACCGGGGTATCCGTACCGGGCATTCCATTCGGGCGACGTGATGGCCTCCCAGATCGCGT
>JBDUBS010000309.1:0-7817 GCA_040003875.1 Acidimicrobiia bacterium
CATCGACGTCGGGGGCAAGACGCTCATCGACGCCGACACCACCCGGTTCGCGCTGGCCGGGTTCAGCCTCTGGATCGTCTTCTATACCTTCACCAAGGACCGGTATCTGCGGCGCGTCAGCGATGAGCGCGAAAAGCTGATGGCACTTGACGGGGAGATCGCGACCGGGCTTTTGAGCGCCGGACTCGTGCTCGATTCGGTGACGGCGATGCACGCGCATCTCGAACTCGACGAAGTGTTGCGGTGCATCGTGGAGCAGGGCCGGGGACTGGTCGGTGGCGACCACGGTGTCCTCTTCGTCATCGAGTCGGACGAACCCATACAGGCGGTGATCGACGAGGCGATCCTCGCCGCGCCGGTGGCGTCGGTGGCAGACCTCGCGCTCCAGCGGCGAGCCGTGGTCGGTGTGGTCGACAACGGTCGCGTCGACATCGGCGTGCCGATCGTCGCCGGTTCGCAGCTGCTCGGGGTGATCGTGTTGCCGGGCGTGGTGGGCCAGGGTGTCACCGAGGACACGAAGATGGTGCTCAGCCGATTCAGTACCGCGGCCGGAGCAGCCCTCCTCAACGCCCGTCGCTACGAGGCCGCGATGTTCCTCCTCGACGTCGCCCACTGACCCTGATCCCGTCCACTTGGTGACGCGGGCCCGCGAGACACAACGCGTAGCGCGGGATGCGTGGGTTCAGACGATCCAGGGGTAGTCGTCGCCGGGCCAGGTGATGACGCCGTCCGATTTCAGGCCGTCCATCGTCGCGACGTCGCGGCCGAGCAACTCCAGGATCTCCCGAGTGTGCTGGCCGACGAGCGGCGGCGCGCCGTCGATGTGTCCGGGCGCATCCGAGAACTGGACCAACTCACCGAACTGACGCAGGTGGCCCATGATCGGGTGCTCGTACTCGGCGACCATGCCGAGCCGCGCGTTGTCGGCGTCGTTGAGGACCAGCGCGCCGCCGTGGGTGTCGACCGGAACCTCGTTGGGCACACCGGCATCGTCGAGGGCGTACGCGGTCGACAGGCTGGTGCGGGTGAGGAAGCGCGCCGCGAGCAACGTCTCCAACTCGGTCCGGTTCTCGCGGCGCAGTGATGCCACCGCGAACCGAGCATCCTCGGCCAACTCGGGAACGCCGAGCACACCGCAGAGCGCGACCCACTCGGATTCCTTCACCGCCGCGATCTGGATCCATCCGTCCTGGGTCTCGTACAGCCGGTAACACGAGTCGATGCCGTGCAGGCCTTGGTCGAGCCGGGGCCGTTCGACCGCTTCACCATCGACGAGCAACGCGTCCGAGGCGTATACCGCGGCGCCGTCCATCAACGACGTCCACAGTTCCTGGCCCTCGCCGGTGACGCGCTGGTGGTACAGCGCGGCGAGGGAACCGACGACCGAGAGCATCGCGTTGGCCGCGTCGCACATGCCGAAGCGGTAGTAGAGCGGATCGTTTCCGGTCTGGGCCGCGCCCGCTTCGTATTCGAGCCCGGCCGATGCCTGATAGAGCGGGTCCAGGCCGCCGAAATGGGCGAGGGGTCCCTCGAGGCCGTACGCCCAGGTGTTGCAGTACACGACGTCGGGGTTCACACGCTTCGCGTCGGCGTACCCGATGCCGAGCTTGTTGGCGACGCCCGCGGTCATGTTGTGGTGCACGATGTCGGCGCGGGCGATCAGCTCCAACCCGATTTCGAGTCCCGCCGGCGATTTGAGGTCGACCGCGATGGACCGCTTGCCGCGCTGGCACCCGAAGAACGGTTTGCCCGCGAGGCGCATGCCGTCGCCGTGAACGGGTTCGACCTTGATGACGTCGGCGCCGAGGTCACCCATGATCATGGGTCCGAACGGCCCCGCGAGGTACTGACCGAAATCGACGACGTTGACCCCCTCGAGTGCGCTCATCCGCGGCCACCCCCCGCAATCGTCGTGATCGCATCGGGCGAGTAACCCAACGCCCCGAGGATCTCGTCGTTGTGCTGACCCGGGAGCGGCTGAGGACCTTTGATCGCGCCCGGAGTGCTGTGGAGATTGATCGGTACGCCGATCTGGGTGGTCGGGCCGAGCTCCGGGTCCTCGACCGTCGCGACCATGCCGTTGGCCACGAGCTGCGGATGGGGGTGCCCGCCGCCGCCGAGCGCCTCCTCCATGGTGATGACCGCCTCGATCGCGTGATTGTGGGCCTGGAACTCGGCGACCAACTCCGCGCGGTCGTGCAGCTTGTACGCCTCCCGTCGTCGTTGGGTGAACGCCTCGCGTTCCGCGGGCGGCAGCGCCATGAACGCGAAGGGGTCGGGTGCATCGTCGAGACCGAGGAGCGCGTCCTGACTCTTGGTCGGCGTGAGTCCGCTCATCACCGAGGTGTGAACCCATTCTTGGTTCGCACATTCGAAGAGGAACTGCTGGTGCACGCCGGGGGGGTAGCTCTTGCCCATGAGGTCGTGGAACGGTGCGGGAGCGTGTTCCACCTGCTGCCAGATCTGGGTCGTGTAGAGCAGCGCGCCCTGGAACAAGGAGGTCCGAACGTGCTGGCCACGACCGGTCTCGACGCGTTGGATGAGCGCCGCGAGGATCCCGCTCGGTATGAGGAAGCACGCACCCATCGACGGCATCGGCATGTGGAGGAAGATCGGCCCCATCCGCCAACCCGGCTGTTCCCATTGCTGCCCGCTGCTCGCCTGGACGAGCGCGTCGTACCCGGGACGATCGGCGAGCCGGTGGCCCTCCGGGTAGCCGGGGCACGAGAGGTACACCAGGCGCGGGTTGCGGACCGCCAGCTCGGCGTACCCGATGCCGAGCCGGTCGGCGACCCCGGGTCGGAAGGTCTCGACCAGGACGTCGGCGTCGTCGACGAGTTTCCCGAATGCCTCGATCCCGAGCGGCGACTTGAGGTCGATCGTCACCGATCGACGCGACCGGTTCCAGACCGCGTACCCGCTGTAGGCCCGGAAGGGATCGCCGCCCGGAGGCTCGACCTTCACGACATCGGCCCCCTGCTCGGCAAGCATCATCACGCCGAGCGGTCCCGCGATGCCCCACGAGAGGTCGAGAATCCTGACTCCGTCCAACGCACCCATGCCGCCACTCTCGCGCACACCTGACACACGTGTCAGGTGATCGGCGGCGCGTGGGTCGGGTCAGCAGATGGCGGCGCGGCTCGAGATGCCGATCCCGCGACGACCCTGGCGGATCAGGTGCTCGTCGAGACCGTTGGTCAGGTACGCGAACGAGATGCCCGACTCGGGGTCGGCCCACGCGATCTGGCCGCCGGCGCCGTTGTGACCGAACGTGCGCGGCGACTGCGTGTGGCCGAAACCGCGCAGATTCGCCTTCCCGTCGTCACCGGCGATGACCACACCCAGGCCCCGGTTCGCGGTGACGCCGGTCCACCGATCGGGTTTGGTGTTGCGCACGTGTCCGACGGCATCGGCGAGTACGTCGGGCTTCCAGATGCCGGCATCGTTGTGGAGGAGCGCTTGGTAGAAGGTCACGATGTCGGCCGCGGTCATGATCCCGCCGCCGCCCGGATGGCCCACGGGTCGGGCGTCGTCCTGACTCAGCGCGATGAGGCCCTCGGGGGTCACCGTCGACACCGGGAGTTCGCGCACGCCGAGCGCGGCTTCGAGTTCGTCGGGGGTGGCTGCGACGCCCACCTTCACGACCGGTGCGACCGGGGTCGACGTGCCGAGGACGCGATCGGTGATTCCCGCAGGGCGAGTCACCCGTTCCGCCAACAGATCCCGGTAATCGCCGCCGGTCACGCGGTCGACGATCTCGACGAGCACCCAGTGTGCGGACTCGGGGTGGTACTCGGAGGTGGAGTCGGGTTCCCAGTTGAGCTTCCATTGACCCATGCGTTCGACACGGCCCTCGCGGGTGAGCATGGCCGGCGGACCCAGCGGCGCGTGCGGGAACCCCGAGGTGTGGAGCATCACCTGCTCGACGGTGATGGCCTCCTTGCCGTTCGGCGCGAACTCGGGGATGTAGTCGACGACGCGATTCGAGATGTCGATCGCGCCTTCACCGATCAGGATCCACACGAGCGACGCGACAAACGCCTTGGTGGCCGAGAACACGATGTAGCGCGTGTCGGTGGTGGCATCGCCGAAGGCCTCGAACAACTCGATCTCGCCGTTGCGGGCGATGGCGAGCTGACAGCTCGGGAGCAGTCCCTCGTCGATCTCCTTACGGGCACGGGTGAGCAGGGCATCGATTTCGTTCGACATGGGCCGAGCCTGCCCGCTCGTCCGCGAGCGCACAAGTGGGGTGGACGGCCCGGCCGGGTTCCGGGCGAGCGGGCCGCGTACGCTCGCACCTGGCCGCGCACCTCAAAATCTGGCCCATGTTCAACGAGCCCGTTTCGATCCGGTGAGAGGGATCCCGCATGTCTGATTACACGCCGACGCCCGAAGACCTGTTCACCTTCGGACTGTGGACCGTCGGCAACCGCGGCCGGGACCCGTTCGGGCACGAGACGCGACCGCCGATCGACCCGGTCGACGCGGTCCGCCACCTCACGGAGTTGGGTGCGTACGGCGTGAACTTCCACGACGACGACCTCGTCCCGCCGGGCTCCTCGACGGCCGAACGGGACCAGATCGTCGCCCGGTTCCAACGCGCCCTCGACGACACCGGGCTGCGCGTCCCGATGGCCACCACGAACCTGTTCTCGCAGCCGATCTTCAAGGACGGTGCCTTCACGGCGAACGACCCGAAGGTGCGTCGCTTCGCGCTGCGCAAGACGATCGACGCGATCGACCTCGGCGCGGAGTTCGGCGCGGCGGTGTTCGTGATGTGGGGCGGTCGCGAGGGGGTGGAGTCCGACGCGGCGACGGACATCCCCGCCGCGCTCGACTGTTACGCCGAGGCCGTCAACGCCTGTTGTGCCTACATCACCGAGCAGGGCTACGCGATGGAGATCGCGATCGAACCGAAGCCCAACGAGCCGCGCGGTCAACTGCTGCTGCCGACGGTGGGCCACGCGCTCGCGTTCATCCACGAACTCGAGTATCCCGAGATGGTCGGGCTCAACCCGGAGTTCGCGCACGAGACGATGAGTGGTCTCTCGTTCCATCACGGCGTCGCGCAGGCGCTGTGGGCCGACAAACTTTTCCACATCGACCTCAACGGTCAGGTGCCCGGCAAGTACGACCAGGACTTCCGCTTCGGCTCCGAGGGTCAACGCGACGCGTTCTACCTCGTGAAGCTCCTGGAGGAGGCCGAGTGGCTCGGCATGCGCCATTTCGACGCGCACGCCTACCGCACCGAGGACGAGACCGGCGTGTGGGAGTTCGCCAAAGGCTGCATGCGTACGTACCTGATCCTCAAGGAGAAGGCGGAGCGCTTCGCCGAGGACGACGACATCCAGGAGGCACTCGCCACGGCGAAGGTCGACCAGTTGGGAATCCCGACGCTCCCGGAGCCGGCCGAGACCCGCTTCGCAACCCTGCGCGCCGAGCAGTTCGACGTCGAAGCGCTGGCCACCTACGGCTACGGCCACGAACGGCTCGACCAGCTCGTCACCGAGCTGCTGCTCGGCATCCGGTGAGGCCGGGGAGGTGAGCACGGCGGGCCACGGGGGCGCGGTAGGCCCACCTCCCCCCGCAGTTCTCGCACACGACGTGCACGCCCCAGCGTGCAGAGCGCGCGTCAGAGTTCGAGGATGGACGGTCAGATGACGGAGTTCGACCACGGAGGCGAGTCATTGACCGACGCGTGGGACGAGCAGGCCGCGGCCTGGATCCGCTGGGCGCGTACGCCGAAGCACGACGACTACTACGAGCTCTACAACCTGCCGCGCTTCCTCGAACTCCTCCCCGCCCCCGGGCGGCTGACGCTCGACCTCGGCGCGGGGGAGGGCCGGCTGGGTCGCGTCCTGCGCGATCAGGGTCATCGCGTCGTCGGCATCGAACCGTCGTGGACGCTCGCCCACGCGGCGCACGAGGCGACGACGGAGATCCCGATCGCATGTGCCCACGGCGGGTTCGTGCCGATTGCCTCCGGCGCGGCGGATCTCGTCGTGTGTTTCATGGTGCTCCAGGACGTCGACGACCTTGCCGGAGTGGTCGCGGAGATCGCACGCGTGCTGGCACCGAATGGTGTCGCGTGCGTCGCGATCGTGCACCCGATGGTGTCGAGCGGATTCTTCGATCCCGAACAGCCAATGCTGTACGTCGGCCGCTACCTCGACGTGATGCGCAACACGATCGAGGTCCAGCGCGAGGAGGTGCCGTTCACCTTCCATTCGGCCCACCGTCCACTCGAGCACTACTCGCGCGCGTTCGAGCAGGCGGAGCTCGTGATCGAGGCCGTCCGGGAGCCGGCGTTCTCCGATGCGCACGTCGAGGCCCGCCCCGCGCTCGAGCGTCATCGCCTCCTCCCGAACTTCCTCTACTTCTCACTCCGACACGCAAGGCGTCGATGACGCTGGTGACCGGCGTCGACTCGTCGACGCAGTCCGCCAAGGTCGAGGTGCGCGACTCCGACACCGGCGCACTCGTCGCCTCGGGCCACGCCGCGCACCCACCGACCCAACCGCCCGTGTCGGAGCAGGACCCGCGCGCCTGGTGGGACGCGCTGGAGACGGCGCGCGCAGGGGCGGGACACGTGGGGGAATCGGCCGCGATCTCGGTCGCCGCCCAGCAGCACGGGTTGGTGGTCACGGACGCAACGGGGACGCCGCTACGGCCGGCCAAGTTGTGGAACGACACCGAGTCGGCGCTCGACGCAAGGTGGCTGGTCGGACAACTCGACGGTGGGGACGCAGCGTGGGCCGAGGCATGCGGTTCGGTGCCGGTCGCCGCGTTCACGATCACGAAGCTCTCCTGGTTGCACCGTGAGGAGCCGGAGGTGTTCAAGCGGATCGAGCGGGTGATGCTCCCGCGCGACTGGCTCGCGTGGCGGTTGACGGGTGAGTACCAGACCGATCGCGGCGACGCGTCGGGTACCGGCTACTGGTCGCCGGGCGCCGACGTCTACCGCTTCGACCTGCTGCGGATCGTCGACGGCGACCGGGATTGGGAGGCCGCGTTGCCGCGGGTAGCGAGCGCGGTGGATGCGATCGGCACCGGCGACAACATGGCCGCCGCGCTCGGCCTCGGCCTCGCGCCGGGCGACGTCGTGATCTCGCTCGGTACCTCGGGCACGGTGTTTGCGGTCAGTGACACGCCGACCGCCGATCCAGCGGGTGCGGTGGCCGGGTTCGCCGATGCGACCGGTCGGTTCCTCCCGCTGGTGTGCACCTTGAATGCCACGAAGGTCACCGACGCCATCGGTCGGCTGCTCGGCGCGGACCACACCGAGCTCGAGGCAATGGCCCTCGCCGCACCGCCAGGCGCCCGTGGCGCCACGCTGCTCCCGTACTTCGACGGTGAACGCACCCCGAACCGACCCGACGCGCGCGGCGCGCTCGCCGGGCTCACCGCTTCTGCGACGCGTGAGGACGTGGCGCGAGCCGCGTTCGAGGGCGTGGTGTGCGGGCTGCTCGACGGTCTCGATGCGCTCCGTGCCGTCGACGTCCCGGTGCGGGGCCGGCTCTACGTGATCGGTGGCGGCGCGCGCAGCGCGGCGTACGTGCAGATCGTCGCCGACCTTGCGCAGCGTGCGGTCACCGTTGTCGACGAGACGGAGCTGGTGGCGCTCGGCGCATGCGTGCAAGCGGCCGCCCGCGTGACCGGTGCCCCGATCGCCGACGTGCAGGCCGCGTGGGACCTCGGGCACGGCAGCGACATCGAACCGTCGATCGGCCTCGACGCCGCGCTCGAAGTCCTCGCCGCCTACGCCACCCTCCGCGACCCCTAACCCAACTTGCGTCGCAAACCCGCGACTATCGCGG
>JBDUBS010000213.1:0-2349 GCA_040003875.1 Acidimicrobiia bacterium
GCCCTCCGCGCCGCGGCTTGGGGTGAGGCGTGAGCGAGGCGAGCTTCGCGGCGAAGGTGCTGACCGTCTCCGACGGCGTGGCCGAAGGCGTGCGCGAAGACAAATCCGGCGACGCCGTCGTGACGCGGCTCGAGGCCGCCGGCGCGGCGATCGTCGACCGCGCGGTCGCGGCCGACGGCGTGGAGGAGGTAGCCCACGCGCTGCGCACCATGAGTCGCAGCTTCGCGGGTCTGCTCATCACGACCGGCGGTACCGGCTTCGGGCCCCGTGACTGCACGCCGGAGGGGACCCGCAAGGTGATCCAGACCGAGGCGCCCGGGCTGGTGGAGGCCATCCGTCGAGTGAGCGACGCCGACGGTCGCGGGTTCGGGATGCTCTCCCGCGCGGTGGCGGGCACCATCGGTGAGTGCCTCATCGTGAACACCCCCGGGAGTAGCAGCGGCGCGGTCGAGGCCCTCGACGTGATCCTGCCCGTCCTGCCCCACGCCCTCGACCTGCTCGCCGGCGGCCACCCCCACTGACCACGACTTTTGGTCTCCAGGGTGGGGTTTACCCCCATGCAGAGACCAAAAGTCGCGGCGGTGTGACGCTGGCCACCAAAAATAGAACCGGTTTCACTTTTGGGGTCACGGTGGTAAAGTCGGGGAACAGTTTCATTCAAAAAACTGCCCTCGGGGTATGGGTGCAAGTCCCGACCGGCGGTAACCGTTCGTGAGAACGGGAGCCCGCGAACTCGTGGCCGCCAGTCACGAGCCGATGAGGTGAGATTCCTCAGCCGACGGTGAGAGTCCGGATGGGAGAGGGCGTCGGACGGCCGTGCTCGCGCGCGGTGCGTCGGCATACCCCGTGGGCGCCCGAGCGTCCGGACGACGGTGTGATCGCGACAACCGACGACGAGTTGATGGCCGAGGCAGTCGAGGCTGCCCACGCCGCGCCTGCCGTCGCCCCGCCGTGGCCGCGGGTCGGCTGTGTCGTCGTGCACGACGGCGAGATCGTCGGCCGCGGTGCGACGGGCCCGTATCCGGTCGGCCCCCACGCCGAGGTCGCGGCCCTGCGAGATGCGGGCGATCGGGCCCGGGGCGCCACCGTGTACACGACCCTCGAACCGTGCGACCACGACGGCAACACCCCGCCCTGCACCCGTGCCCTCCTCGACGCGGGCGTGGTCCGCGTTGTCGTGGGCGTGGTCGACCCCGACGTCAAGGTCGCGGGACGCGGTCTCGACCGGCTCCGATCGGCGGGCGTCGCCGTGTCCGTCGGGGCGGCGGCCGGGGTGGTCGAGGACGACCTCGCGCCGTACCTCCACCACCGACGCACCGGCCGGGCGTTCACGATTCTCAAGACCGCGATGAGCCTCGACGGTCGGACCTCGGCCGCGGACGGCACCTCGCAGTGGATCACCGGCCCCGAAGCCCGTGCCGACGTCCACCGCCTCCGCGCCGAGTCGCAGGCGATTGTCGTGGGGCCGGCGACCGCCCGTATCGACCAACCGAGCCTCACCGTGCGCGACGCGCCGCTGGCCGTGTGGGGCCAGCCGCTCCGCGTCGTGCTCGATCCCCGCGGCCGGGTACCGGTCGCCGGCCCGCTCGCCGACCAGCGCCTCGCCGACACGCTGGTCGTCACCACCGAGCGCATGGATCCCGCGGTCCTCGACGCGTGGCACGCCGCTGGTGCGAAGACCGTGCTGGTCGGGCCGGGGCCGGAGGGCCGGGGCGTCGACCTCGAGGCCACACTCCGTCTCCTCGCGGCGGAGCACGACGTGTACCAGGCCATGGTCGAAGGCGGCGGACGTCTCCACGGGGCGTTCGTCGCCGAGGGTCACGCCGATCGGATCGTCACCTACGTGGCACCGTTGGTACTCGGCGAGCAGGGTCGGGCGGTCATCGCCACCCCGGGAGCCGCCACCCTCGTCGCTGCCGACCGGGGTTGGCAGATCACCGACGTCACCCCGTTCGGACCCGACGTCCGCATCACGTACTCCAGGGTTCCGACCCCGGCGACCGGGACCGGTGCCTGATGTTCACGGGCATCGTCGAGGAACTCGGACGCATCCGCGCCATCACCCCGAACGCAGGTGGGGCCCGCATCGTGATCGACGCCGCGCACGTCACTGCGGACGCGAAGATCGGCGACTCGATCGCGGTCAATGGCTGCTGTCTCACCGTGGTGGATCTCGCGACCGACCACTGGGCCGCGGACGCGGTCACCGAGACCCTCGACCGCACCAGCCTCGGCGCGCTCGCCGCCGGCGACGCGGTCAACCTGGAACGCCCGGTGCGGGTCGAGGATCGGCTCGGCGGGCACATCGTCCAAGGTCACGTCGACGGCGTCGGCTCGCTGGTGGCGCGC
>JBDUBS010000678.1:0-7808 GCA_040003875.1 Acidimicrobiia bacterium
GTACGGCCCGACCGGCTCGCGGTCGGGCCATCCGGTGAGGAAGTTGTAGCCCGCCAACGCCGAGCCCTGCCCGCCGAACCCGGGGTAGTCCCGGTGCGGACCGGTCTGACCGTTCAGGCACGCGCTGACCATCACCAGGTCGGGTTTCGACGCGACGAGCGCGTCGTAGTCGAGGCCGAACCCCCGCATCGCGCGGGGCGCGAAGTTCTCGGCGACCGCGTCGGCCCACTCGACGACCAGTCGCCGCACCAGCTCGACCGCCTTCGGGTGCTTGAGGTTGAAGAGCACATCGCGCTTGGCCGGATTGAGGCCGTCGAACATCGCCGCGCCCTCCAAGCCGTGCGGGTTGTTGGGCCCGAGCGCGTAGACCCGGAGGAAGTCCGGCCGACTCCGCGATTCGATGCGCAGCACGGTGGCACCGTGCTCGGCGAAGTAGCGGGTCGAGATCGGGCCGGCGGCGCCGCTGCCGAGCTCCACGATGTTCACCCCGGTCCAGGCGCCCGCTCCCGGCCCGGACGGCGGCGAACTCGCGGGCCGCTGGGCGTCGGCGGCGCGTGGTGGTTCCCGAATGGTGACGAAGGTACGGGGGAGCCTGACCGTCGCCTCGGTCTCGATCCAAAACGCGCGTGCCGCGAGCTGTTCGCTGGCGAGGATCTCGGCCGGTCCGTTGATGGGAGCGAGCATGAGGTTCGTGTCGCAAGCGATCGCGTAGAGCTCCCGCATCGTGTGCCGGGCGAAGTACTCGGCGACGTCGGCTTCGACCGTCCGCAGCGTCGCATCCTCGGTCGTGGTGGGAGAGAACGCAGCCCAGTCCATCGCGCGCAACGCGTCGGTGTCGACGAATGCCGTCAACGTTTCGAGGCTCGGCACGCGAGCCTTGCCGCCCCGGAGCCCGAATGACACGAAGCCGTCGCGCGTCGGCCAGATCTCGCGGGTCTTGCCGATGTTGGCGCCCCGACGCGCCCCGCGGAATCCGTTGAAAGGGAACCGCGAAGGAGTCGACATGTTGGCAACCGCGATCACCTCCTGCATCGAGACGTCGACCCGTTGGGGGCGCCTGCTCGCGAGGCCGGTGAGCGCGGCGAACGCCATCTCCGCGGCGGCGTGGTTATACCCCGCCGGCTCCGCGCAGCGGACCGGCGCTCGATCGGGGTCGCCGGTGCAGTAGAGGTTGCCGCTCGCGGCCATCACGCCGAGGTCGGACGCCCGCCAGTGCGCACGCGGCCCGGTGCGCCCGAAGGGGGTGAGGCTGACCCAGACGGTGTGGGGCGCGGCGCCCGGATCGACGGTCCACGCGCCTGGGAAACGAGGGGTGTCGAGCACCACCTGCGCGCGGTCGAGCAGCGACCTGAACGCGGGGTCCATCGGTCCCGACACGGGGAGTGCCGTCGTCCGCAGCGTCCAGGCCGTTGCCCGGTGCGGCGCGGTCGTGAGCGGATCGCCGGCAGGTGGGACGGGGCGCACGACCTCGGCCCCGAGGTCGGCGAGCATGCGGGCCGCCATGGCGCCGGGTTCGCCGGTGAGGTCCGCGACGACCACGTCTGAGAGCAACGTTGACGGGCTTTCCGAGGCTTTTCCTGACACGCGTGTCAGCGTACTCTTGGCACTCCGCCCGCCCGAGAGGACCGATCGCCCATGGCCGAAGATCGCATCGTCGATGCCGACTGCCACATCCTCGAACCGCCGGACATCTGGACCAACTGGCTGCCCGAGCGTCACCGGGACAAGGCGCCCAAGCTCGTCAAGGATGCCCAGGGCGGTGACGCCTGGCTCACCGGCGTCGGCGGCGACCCCGACCCCATCGGGCTCACCGCGACGCCGGGGATGCCGTTCGACGAGTTCCGGTGGTTCGGCGTGACCTACGACGAAGCGCGTACCGGTTGCTACAACGGCGCGGCCCGGCTCGAGGACATGGACGTCGACGGGGTCTGGGCCGAGGTGCTGTTCCCGCCCCAACGCACGCTGAGCCATTTCCTCGGCGACGACGACGACGACGACTTCGTGCTCGCCGGCGTCGAGGCCTACAACAACTTCTTGTTCGAGGAGTTCTGCGCGCCCGACCCGACGCGCTTGGTGGGTCTCGCGCAGATGCCGTCGCTCGGCATCGACCAGGCCGTGGACGGATTGCGCAAGGCCAAGGCGCGGGGAGCGAAGGGGGTACTCATCTCGAACTGGCCGTCGGGCAACGGCTCCCTCTCACGGGACGACGATCCGTTCTGGGCGGCCGCGGTCGACGAGGGCATCCCGGTGTCGGTGCACATCAACATCATCAGTCGGGCACAGCGTGCCGCCGGCCGCAAGGCAGCGGCGCAGGCGGGGAACGCGCTCTACGACATGAGCAGCGAGGCGACCCGGGCCAAGGCGATCGGTGGGATGAGTCACGTCTTCTCCATGGCGGCGGGCAACATCACGGCGATGCTCTTCACCGGCGTGTTCGATCGGTTCCCGGATCTGTCGGTGTGCTGGATCGAGACCGGTGTGGGCTGGCTCCCGCACTTCATCGAATGTCTCGACGATCGGTACTGGCGGAACCGAGGGTGGGGTGATCTGCCGATCCAGCGTCCGCCGTCCTACTACTGGTACCGCAACAACGCAGCCACCTTCATCACCGACCGCTCGGGCATCGTGCTGCGCCACCAGGTCGGCGTCGACAACATGATGTGGTCGAGCGACTATCCGCACCACGGCAACGACTGGCCGTACTCGCGCAAGGTGATCGAAGCGACGATGAACGACATCCCTGCGGAGGAGAAGGCGAAGATCACGGGCGGCAACGCCCGCCGGATCTGGGGCCTCTAGTTCGGCTCGGCCCGTTCGATCGCGCCGAGGGTGAGTCGCTGCAACGTCCGCTGGTGCACGTACTCGACGATCCGGGTCACGAGTGGGAGCAGTTGGCTGGCGGCCGCAGCCGCGGTCGCCTGAAAGGCTTCGAGTTCGCCCGGTTCCCACGACCGACCCCGCGAACCCGAGAACAACTCGAGGACCTGCCGCTGCATGGCCTCGACTCCGTCGACGTAGATCGAGGCCAACTCGACGAGGACGTCGTCGGGGAGGCTCAGGCGGCGGAGTTCGCCGGCCGCGCGGAGCATGTCGAGGTCGGTCGAGTCGTACGCCGCGCGACCGAACTCGTCCGGGTCCCGTAATAGGCCGACGTGGCGCAGGCGGTCGATGACGTCGGCACCGAGCGAGGACCGCTCCACGAGTTCGTCGAGTGAATACGAGAGGCCGCCCTCGCCCGCGAAGATGCCGTCGACGAGATCCTGCCGGTCGGTCGTCAGGAGCGCCTTGATCGCGGCGAGGGAGAATCGTCGCTGCTGGAGGTCGCGAATCTGGTGGATTCGTTCGAGGTGTTCGGGTCCGTATTCCTTGGTCCGGCCGACCCGCTCGGCCGGGGGAAGCAGACCCTCACGCTGGTAGAAGCGGATGGTGTCGACCGTGATGTCGGCCTCGCGGGCGAGGTCGTCGATGCGCCATCCCATGGAAT
Source organism: Acidimicrobiia bacterium (assembly GCA_040003875.1). GTDB lineage: Bacteria > Actinomycetota > Acidimicrobiia > IMCC26256 > JAENVU01 > JAENVU01. The sequence continues at coordinate 3,485 of JBDUBS010000678.1, forward strand.
CCCCTTCGCGGCCGCTCGCTCCGGTCGCCATCTCGCTCGGAGATGTGACAGCCGTCATATATCTTGACAGTGATCACACTGAGAGTGTTTACTCTCAGTGTCCTGATACCGAGCCTAGGTGCTCAACATGAACGCAGCCACCAGCACACAGATGAACGTCGGAATCACTGAGCGGACCTCGAGCCGTGATGCCCGTCGGTGGATCGAGCGCCAGCTCCGCTGGGAGCGGACCCTCGGCTCGCTCCGGAGCAAGGAATCACACCCGGCCCGCCAGGCGGCGTAGCGCGAGCACTCCGGTCGATTCCCCCGTCGACCGTCGAGTACCAAGAGAGAAGCCCGACCCCGGTGGGGTCGGGCTTCCTTTTGTTTTCTGGGTCCGCAGGAAAGCACCTCAGATCTGAGTGTGCTCCCGAGCCGGAGCTCGCGGAGGCGAGCAGCGAGGCAGCGAGCCGATGGAGGGCATGATTGTCAGGAGCGCGCGCGAACGAGCAATCAGGGCGTCCTGACGAGTTGGACGTCGAGTTCGATCTTGATCTTCTCGGAGACGAGGACGCCGCCGGTGTCGAGGGTCATGTTGAAGCTCATGCCCCAGTCGGAACGGTTGATCTCGGTGACGGCTGCGAACCCGGCCTTCGTGTTGCCGAAGGGGTCGGTGGTCACGCCGTCGAACTCGAGCGCGAACTCGACCGGGTGGGTCTGTCCCGCGATGGTCAGGTCGCCGGTCATGACGTAGTCGCCGCCGCGCTCGGCGATGTCGGTGGAGCGCAGCGTCATCTCCGGGTGATGCTCGACGTCGAAGAAGTCGCCGGTGCGGAGGTGGCCGTCACGGTCCGCGCTGCCGGTGTCGACCGAGGCGAGGCGCACGCTGGCCTCGAGGGTGGAGGCGAGCGGGTCGTCCGCGATGGTGACCGTGCCGTCGAAATCGGTGAAGTGGCCGTGCACCTTGGTGATCATCAGGTGGCGGGCGGTGAATCCGATGGTGGAATGGCTCGGATCGACGGCCCAGACACCGGGCGTGAGTTGGGCGAGAGCGCCGGTGCGGGGGGCGGTTGCAGTGCTCATGGGTTCCTCCTCGTAGATGCTTGCGTAGCAAAGTATTGCACAAAAAAGTTCGTGACGCAATAGTTCACACAAGAAAAGTATTTGCGGGTATCATGGAGATATGGATCGGGCAACCACCACGACGAACCCAGCGGGAGATCCGGCGCAGTCAGACACGCGGTGGCTGACGCCCGCGGAGATGCGCACCTGGCGCGCGATGGTGCAACTCATCGTCGAACTCCTTGCCGAACAGCAAGAGGCACTCCACGACGGCCACGGACTCACCGAGGGGGAGTACGGCGTCCTCGTCCATCTCTCGGAGGCCGAGGATCACCGGCTGCGGATGTGCGACCTCGCCCAGGCGTTGCGCCTCTCACCGAGTGGGTTGACCCGGCGGATCGACGGCCTCGCCCGCCAGGGGCTCGTCGCCCGGGAACCCTCGTCGTGTGATCGTCGCGCCATGCTCGCGGTGCTCACCGACGACGGCATGCGCAAGCTCGAAGCCGCGGCTCCCACCCATGTGGCCGCGGTACGCGAGAGCTTCATCGACCACCTCGATTCGCAGCAGCTGCAGAGCCTCGGCGACACGATCGAAGCGCTCCAGGCCTCGCGTCATCGGCTGGATCGTTAGGCGCGAACCCAACGGGGGAGCGCGACGTCGTCGACCGTCGTGAACACGACCCGCACCGGTTCACCGATCGTGATGGTGGCGGGGTCGATCTCGTTGATCGGAGCGTCGGCGTTTGCGACGAGGTTGCCGACGAACCGGATCGCCGGGTTGTCGTCGAGGGCGACGATCACCGCGTTGTAGGGCGCCAACTCGGCGTACGCCGGGAGCAGCGGCGGATGCGGAACGATGAACGACCAGACCGTGCCGCGCCCGCTCGTCGGTATCCAGGTGACGCTGATCGACTGGCAGTGCGGACACATCGGTCGCGGCGGCATCCGCCAGCGACCGCACGCACCACACGCCTGGACGAGCAACTCGCCGCGCGCGGTGCCCGCCCAGAATGCTGAGGTGGTCTCGTCGTCGAGATCGGGAAGTAAGAAGCCGGACATCGCGCTCCCGTCTAGGCCCGGAAGAGGATGGCCGAAGTGGGGACACCCTCACCGCTCGTGACGAGAGAGCAGGACGGGTCTGCGACCTGATTGGACGACGTACCCCGGATCTGGCGCACACCCTCGAGCACGAGGTTGAAGCCGTGGACGTAGGCCTCGGACATCCCGCCGCCCGACGTGTTGGTGGGCAGGCGTCCGTGAGGCCACTCGAGCGCGCCGGCGTCGGTGAACGCGCCGCCCTCGCCCCGACCGCAGAACCCGTAACCCTCCAAGGAGAGTGGGATGAGCGGACTGAACGCGTCGTAGAGCTGGGCGACGGGTACGTCGGCCGGTTGGAAATCGCTGCGCGCCCAGAGCAGTTCCGCGCACGCCCACGAGGGCCCGACGAGCGGGTCGTCGTTGAAGTAGTTGGTCATCACCTGATGCTGACGGGGGATGCTCTGCGCGAACGAGTGGATGTAGGCGGGCGGTTGTGGCAGGTCCTTGGCCCGCTCGGCACTCGTGATCACCACCGCGAGGGCACCGTCGGTCTCGAGGCAGTTGTCGAACAGGCACAGTGGCTCCGAGATCCACCGGGCGTCCATGTACTGCTCACGCGTGAGTTCCTTGGCGTACATCGTGGCGATCGGGTTGCGATTGGCGTGCTTGCGGAACGCGAGCGCGACGTTGGCGAGATGGTCGCGGGTGTAGCCGTACTGGTACATCGCCCGACGGGTCAGCAGCGCGATCTCGTCGACCGGACGGATCACACCAAAGGGCCGGCTCCACTGCTGATGGCCGGCGAGCCGGTCCGAGACCTGGGCCCACGGCCGACTCGTCTTGGAGGCGCGCTTGCGGGCGCGCCACGCGACGGCCACCTGACACTGGCCGGTCGCCACCGCCATCGCGGCCTGGCCGACGACCCCGCATCCGGCGCCGCCGCCGTACCCGACCTCGGAGAAGGAGGTGACGTCACCGAATCCCACGTTGCGGGCGACGTCGACCTCACGGCCTTCCTCCATGGAGAACATCGCGATGCCATCGACATCGGACGGGAGCAGGCCGGCGTCGTCGATCGCGGCGCTGATCGCCTGGCACGCGAGCGACAACTCGGTGTCGGGGAGACCCTTGCCGTACGCGGTCTGCCCGATCCCGACAACAGCAGTCCGGTCTTTCATATCCGCTCATGCGACGTCGTCGCAGGCCGCTCGGGCCCCGCTCGGCACGCCCGGATCGGCCCCGATGTGAGTTGTGCCTCGCTTCGGCTGTGCGTCACCAGCCGCGCCAGACGGGGTCGCGCTTCTCCATCATCGCGGCCATGCGTTCCTTGCCGTCGTCGGTGCCCTGGTTCAGCTCGATGAACATCGCCTCGTTCTCGAGGGTCGCGATGCGGGGAACTTCGGTGGCGTCGTGCAGCAGTTTCTTGGCCCAGCCGAGCACCTTGGTGGGTTTGGCCGCGATGCGGTTGGCCCATTCGACGGTCGCGTCGTGCAGTTCTGCGGCCGGGACCACGCGGTTCACGATGCCGAGTTCCGCGGCCTCGGTCGCGGAGATGGTGTCGCCGAGGAACACGATCTGCGCGGCCTTGTGGGTGCCGACGATGCGCGGCAGCAGGTACATGAAACCCCCGTCGGGGATCAGGGCCTGCTTGGTGAAGACGTCGACGATCTTGGCCGTGTCGGCCGCGATCACGAGGTCGGCCGCGAGCGTCAACATCGCGCCACCGCCGGCTGCGGTGCCGTTGAGTGCGACGATGATCGGCTTCTGGCAGTCCTGCATCTTCTCCATCAGTTGCTGGAAGCCGGTGCGCATCATGTGCACCGCGCTGCCGGCGACGAAGTCGGGTGCGCCCTCGGGCTTGGCCGCCGCTGGCGGCCGGACCCGGAGGTCCGAACCGGTGCAGAAGTGCCGTTCGCCCGCAGCGGTGAGCACGATGCAGCGCACCGTGAGGTCGCTGTGCGCCGACGCGAAATGCTCGATGAGTCGGTCGCGTACATAGAACGGAATCGAGTTCGACGATTCGGGCCGGTTGATAGTGAGCCACAGCACACCGTCGATCAGTTCCGAGGTGAGTTCGGCCTCCGCTTTCGCGCGGGTCTCGTCGTCCATCACTGCACACCCTTCTTGATTCGGGTTCCGCTCGCGCCCTCGGACGCGCTCGCGCGTTGGCTCGTTCCACCCTGGCTGCCGGCCCGTACGAGAGCTCGCCGTACGAGCCCTCGGCCGCGCCGGTCGTGCGGTTGAC
>JBDUBS010000135.1:0-2346 GCA_040003875.1 Acidimicrobiia bacterium
TCGTCAACATCTCGACCGACAAGGCGGCCAATGCCGCCAGCGTGCTCGGCTACTCCAAGCGAATCGCGGAAGGCCTCACGTCCTCGTTCGGTCAGCGCCACGAAGGTCGGTACCTCAGCGTCCGGTTCGGCAATGTGCTCGGGAGCCGGGGTTCCGTGCTCACCGCGTTCCGTTCCCAGATCGAGCGGGGTGGCCCGCTGACGGTCACCCACCCCGAGGTCACCCGCTACTTCATGACCATCGAAGAAGCCGTGCAGCTGGTGATCCAAGCCGGCGCGATCGGCGGCGACGGCCAGGCGCTCGTGCTCGACATGGGCGAGCCGGTGAAGATCGACGACGACGACCGCCCGCTGGCATCGGCCCGTGCAACCGAAATCGCGATCGAGTTCACGGGACTCCGCCCCGGGGAGAAGATGCACGAAGATCTCTTCTGCTCGGCCGAGACCCCGATCCGGAGCGCGCACGAACTGATCCGCTACGTGGACGTCCCGACCCTCGATCCCGACCGGGTCCGCGATCTCGACCCCACCGGCACCCACGCCGAGGTCATCGAGATTCTCGTCGGCCTCGTTCGTGACATCGACGAGCGCACAGCGCCGGTGTTCACGGAACCGCTCGAGGTCGATCTGGTCGAAGCGGAGATGGAAGGCCGAGCGGCCGGGTTCTAGGACCCCACTCGGACATCAGCCGGCGTCACCCCGGCAGCGTGAGGATCACCGGACCGTCGTCGGTCACTGCGATGGTGTGTTCGAAATGAGCCGCGCGCCGACCGTCGACCGTGACCACGGTCCAGCCGTCGTCGAGCACCTCGGTCTCGGGTGAACCGACGGTGACCATTGGTTCGATGGCCACGACGAGACCGGTCCGGATCCGGTGCCGTCGGCCTCGGGGCGTACGGTAGTTCGGCACCTCGGGAGCCTCGTGCATCGCGGTACCGATCCCGTGACCGACGTACTCGCGCACCATCGAGAACCCGGCCGCGTCCGCGACGTGCTCCGCCGCACCACCCACGTCCGCGAGGTTCTGACCCACCACCAACTGTTCGATTGCCCGGTCGAGCGATGCCCGGGTCACGTCGATCAGCCGTTGGGATTCGGCGTCGATGGTTCCGACCGCGACCGTGATCGCGGCGTCCGCGTGCCAACCGTCGATGATGGCTCCGCAATCCAGCGAGATGATGTCACCGTGCTCCAACACCGTCGCGTCGGGGATGCCGTGCACCACCACCGCGTTCGGCGACGTGCAGATCACCGCCGGGAACCCGTGGTAGCCGAGAAAGTTCGAGTCGGCGCCTCGCCGCGCCAGGACCTCCCGTGCCGCATGGTCGATGTCGAGGGTCGTCGCACCGGGCCGCGCGGCGTTGACGCAGACCTCGTGCATCTCCGCCACGACCCGACCCGCGCTCGCCATCATGCGGATCTCGTCGGGCGATTTCCGCGCACCCATCGGTCAGGCGGTGAAGCGAGGGGCGACCGCGGCCAGCAGCCGGTCCTGCACCTCGTCTTCGGTACCCAAGCCGTTCACGGTGACCAGGACCGATCGGTCGCGGTAGAACTCGACGAGCGGACGGGTTTCGGTGTCGTAGAGCTCGAGTCGGCGACGGATCGACTCCTCGGTGTCGTCCTCGCGGCCGCGTGCACGCATGCGATCCACGACCACGTCGGTGGGGACTTCGAGGTCGATCACCGCGTGGAGCGGCTGGTCGCTGAGGATCGTGTCGAGTTCGAGCGCCTGCTGCTCGGTACGGGGGAACCCGTCGAGCACGAATCCCGGCTCCACCTCGCTGCGGTTCCCAAACCGCTCCGCCACCACTGCGACCACGAGGTCGTCGGGCACGAGTTCGCCCCGATCCATGAACGCCTTTGCTTCGAGACCCGCGGAGACCCCGACCGCGGCCGAGTCCCGAAACATCTGACCGGTGGAAAGGTGCTGCATCTGGAAATGGCGCGCGAGGCGTTCGCCCTGGGTTCCCTTTCCGGAGCCCTGCTTTCCCAGCAGGACGATGCGCGGTCCCCGACGAACGGTCATGGAGTCCTCAGGAGAGGAAACCCTCATAGTTACGCATCATGAGCTGCGAGTCGATCTGCTTCATCGTCTCGAGCGCCACGCCGACGGTGATGAGCAAGGCCGTACCGCCGAATGGAAACTGCTGGATATTCAAGAGCTTGAAGACCAACAACGGCACCAGGGCGATGAACATCAGGAAGATCGAGCCCGGCAATGTGATGCGGTTCAGCACCTTCGCGAGGTACTTCTCGGTTGGCGGCCCCGGACGGATACCGGGGATGAACCCGCCCTGCTTGCGGATGATGTCGGCCTGCTGCTGCGGGTTGAACGCGATGGCCG
>JBDUBS010000504.1:0-7764 GCA_040003875.1 Acidimicrobiia bacterium
GGGACCACGAGCGGGTGACCCGGTGGCGGCGGGCGATGGCGCTGCGCCGCACGCTGACGCGTCGACCCGACCTGATCCCGGGAGGGCCGGACTCCCTCGAGCCTGCCGATCGGGCGGTTCTCGACGAGTTCTCGGATCCGGACCTGTCGGACTAGCATCTGCGCTTCCGCAGATCTGCTCGAAGGACTGAACGCGCCATGAAATCCACCGACCTGGTCGACCGCGCCTCCCTGCGCGACGACATCCCCGCTTTTGGCCCTGGCGACACCGTCAAGGTGCACGTCCGCGTCGTCGAGGGCAACCGGCAGCGGGTCCAGGTGTTCCAGGGTGTCGTGATCGGTCGCAAGGGCGACGGGCTCCGGGAGACGTTCAAGGTCCGCAAGATCAGCTTCGGCGTCGGGGTGGAGCGCACGTTCCCGGTCCACTCGCCGATCGTCGCCCAGATCGAGGTCGCCACTCGTGGTGACGTACGGCGGGCGAAGCTCTACTACCTGCGGGACCGCATCGGGAAGGCCGCGAAGATCAAGGAGAAGCGCGTCTGAGCGCGTTCCCCTTCGATCTACACTTTCCCCCGATGGCCGGAGCGGGACGCGAAAGATGAGCGGAGCGATACGCCATTCCATTTCGCTGCGGTGCTCCGCGTGGCCCGCCCGGCCCGCTCCGCAGGAGCAAGAGGGCAAGCGATGAGCGGCGAGGATCTCGAGCGGTACGAGACCGAGATCGAGTTGGCGCTCTACCGTGAGTACCGCGACGTACTCCCGATGTTCTCCTACGTCGTCGAGACCGAGCGCCGCTTTTATCTCACCAACTCGGTGACCATGCAGGCCCGGGCCGAGAACGGCAGCGTCTACTTCGAACTCGAGTTGGCCGACGCGTGGGTCTGGGACATGTACCGACCCGCGCGCTTCGTCGCCACCGTGCGCGTGGTGACGTTCAAGGACGTCAACATCGAGGAGCTCGCGGGCAAGGATCTGTGAACCGGCGCGCGCTCGGCGCACGCGGCGAGGTCCTGGCCGGGGAGTGGTACACAACCCACGGGTACGCGGTGCTCGACCGCAACTGGCGGACTCGATCGGGCGAACTCGACCTCGTGCTCGAACGGGACCACGTGATCGTGTTCTGCGAGGTGAAGACCCGCACCACGGACGCGTTCGGCGCGGGAGCCGAAGCAGTCACCCGCGACAAGCAGCTGCGAATCCGTCGGCTGGCCGGGCAGTGGCTCGAGGCCCACGATCGCAACCATCGCGGACTGCGGTTCGACGTGGTGTCGATCCTGGCGCCGCGCGCCGGCGAGCCCACGATCGACGTCTACGAAGGTGCGTTCTGAGTCCCGACGTCATCGGTCATCGCCGCTTCTCCTCGCGATGCCAGCACCCGGTGTGCCAGTGGCGTCGGTCCTCGGGCGCGTCGAGCGGGATCACGACCTTGTGGCCCTCGCCGGGACGGATCTCGTGGTCGCACCCGGGACAGCGATAGGCCTTCACCGCTTCGTAGGGCTGCATGTGACGGACCGACACCGCTTCCGACGTCATCGGCCCGGTCGGGTCATCGCGCGGGTCATGGCGCGGGTCATGGCGCGGGTCATCCGAACAGGGCCCACACGACGAGGGCGAGCGCGATCCCGACGCCGGCGATCACAAAGAACACATCGCCAGGGTGAGCGACCCGGCGGCGGCGCGGATCCATTCCCATGCCGGGCACCGTAGGCGCGGCGCCGCGAAGATTCCGGGCCGGATTAACGGGATTGCGGAGAGGGCTCCCGTTGGATGCTGTTGGCGCGTGCGGCCCGAGCGGCGCGCGCCCGGTCCCAGTCGGGCTCCTCGGTCCGGCGCACCAGCGAGTTGTGCGCCTCCCACGTGGCGGTGCACGACGTGCACGTGAGCAGGTACGAGCCACCTGAATACGCGTCGATGTCGAGGGGCGTGCCGTCGTAGGGACACCGTTGGAGTCTCACCCGTGAGATATCGACCGGACCCGCCGACGACTTGACTCGTCCGGAACTGGTCATTTCGGCCCATCGACCGGCAGGTGCGGCGTCACATCGGCCAGAGCAATCCGTTGGCCCGCCGGATCAACCCCGCGCGCACCAGACCGGCGACCGCCATTGCTGTCGTCCCGGGGCTGAGGCCCGAACGTGCGGTGATCTCGTCGACGGTTGCCGCTTCGCCCCCGAGCGCGGTGATGACAGCGTGTTCGTCGAGGGTGCCGGGCACCGCGATAGCCGATGCGGAGGTGCGGCGATCGCCCGGCGTGAGCCCCACGATGCCCAGGACGTCTTCGGGGTCGAGGATCAGATGAGCGGAATCGCGCAGCAACTCGTTGGAACCGCGGGCCGACGGGTTGCGCCGCGACCCGGGATACGCGCAGACGTCGCGTCCGTATTCGACGGCGCGCTGGGCGGTGATGCGGGCGCCACCGGTCTGGGTGGCCTCGACCACCACGACGACATCGGAGAGGCCGGCGATGATCCGGTTGCGCTGGGGGAATCGCATCTGGTGCGGCCCGGTGCCGTGGCGATACTCGCTGACCAGCAGGCCGGAGTTTCGCACTCGACGGTGCAGGAGGTCGTGGCGGCGCGGGTAGACGACGTCGAGGCCGGTGCCGAGGACACCGATCACGGTGCCGTGGGCGTCGAGTGCGCCCTCATGTGCGGCGGCGTCGATGCCGATGGCCAACCCGCTCACGACGGTGACGCCGGCGCGCGCGAGGACTCCACCCAACTCGTAGGCATCGGCCAGTCCGTGAGGCGTGGCGGCCCGAGTACCGACCACCGCGACCCGCGGTCGGTCGAACGCGTCGGCGCGTGCGCCCTCGGCGAGCAGCACGGTGGGTCGGTGCTCGATCCCGTCCTCGATCGGAAATCGCTCCGTTCCCGCGACGAGAACGTGCGTGCCGCGCCGTTGGATGAGTGTCTCCGTGCCCTCGAGGTCCAGCGCGGATCGCCAATGCCGAACCAGACCGGTCGCGTCCCGCACCGATGCGCGCAGGACCCCGGCGGCGATCTCGGATCGGATGGCGAGAACGATCGTCAGGGGGTCGGGCCAGGTCTTCCACAACTCGCTGAGCCGCTCCGGGCGCATCTTCGGCAGGGCAACCAGGGCGGCGGCGGCCACCAGTCGCTCGTCGACGGCGGGTGGGCCGACGGGCGCGAGATCGGCCGGGTTCATGGGACCTCCTGGCGGAGCGAAGCGGCGAGCACGACGTGCTCGCCCCCGACGAGTGGGGTATCGGCGAGGTCCGCAATGGTGCGCGCCACCCGCCGCACGCGACCGGCGCCGCGTCCGGTGAGGAGACCGTCTTCCACCACCATCCGCCAGGCGTCGAACGCGTCCGCACTCATTGCGGCGTAGCGGTCCATGAGGCCGGCGGGGATCTCCCGGTTCCACCGCCACGGCGTGTGCCGCAATCGGGCGCGCTGGCGGGCGACCGCGGCGGCCACCCGAGCCGCGACAGCTGCGGAGTCCTCGCCGGGCGGATCGTGGGCTGTCGGCCCGGCGATGCGGAGCCGGAGATCGAAGCGGTCGAGGAGCGGTGCGCTGAGTCGGTGGGCGTAGCGCGCCTTCTGCGGATCGCTGCACCGGCACTCGATCGCGATGCGACCGCACGGGCACGGATTCGTGCACGCGACGAACAGGACCGACGCGGGGAACGTGAGGCTCCCGCCCTGTCGAGCGATGCGCACGACCCCTTCTTCGAGCGGCTGACGCAACGCATTGATGGCAATCGGAGGGAACTCGCCGAGTTCGTCGAGGAATAGGACCCCGCGGTGCGCCCGACTGAGTTCTCCCGGTCGGGGCCGGCCGGAGCCGCCGCCCACGAGGGCCGCGGTGGTGGCGGTGTGGTGCGGGGCGCGCATCGGCCGCCGGACGACGAGCGCGTGCGGCGGCGCGCCGTCGCATACCGACGCGATGCGCGTGACCTCCACGGACTCGTCGTGGTCGAGGGGCGCCAGGATGGTCGCGAGCCGGCGGGCGAGCATCGTCTTGCCGCACCCGGGTGGGCCGGTGAGCAGCAGGTGGTGGTGGCCCGCCGCGGCGATCTCCAGCGCGAGCCGCGCGGTGGTGAGCCCGCGAACCTCGGCCAGGTCCATGGGGTCGTGGTCGATGTCCGGCTCGGGCGCGGGTGGGGGATCGGGGTCGGGCCACGGCTCCTCGCCCTTCAGGCACGCACGCAGCAGTGCGAGGTTCGGCGCGGACCGGACGTGGAGTCCCGGCACGAGGGCGGCCTCGGCCGCGTTGTCGGGGGGTACGACGACGGTGGTGATGCCGTCCCGCATGAGCGCGTCGGCGAGGACGAGGGTGCCGGGGACCGAGCGGATCGACCCGTCGAGTCCCAACTCGCCGAGAACACCGACTCCCTCCACACAATCGGCGGGAAGCGCCGATTCGCTCACGAGGATCCCGAGCGCGATCGCGAGTTCGAGGCCGGTGCCCGCTTTACGGACCGTGGCCGGGGAGAGGTTGACGGTCATCCGTTTCTGTGGCCAGGCGAGATCCGACGACAGGAGCGCGGCCCGGACCCGTTCCCGGGACTCGCGCCCTGCGGCGTCGGGCAGACCGACGACGGTGTACCCGGGGAGACCGCCGGACACGTGGACCTCGACGTTCACCCGTGAGGCGTCGACACCGAGCAGCGTGGCACTCGGGATGATGGCGAGCATCGGCTTCGCTCCTGATCGTGGGTGTGGTGCATCAGGAGGGCCGATGAAGCGGTGCGGGCCGCGGCGACCTCGACGGCTCACGCACGGTAACCCGGAGGTGTGACAGGCACGTGGGGCGTCCGCCACTAGCGTCGGGGGGCGATGGCATGGGACGTCGACGGATTCGTCAGCTCGCTCACCGCAGCGAGTCCCCACACCGTCGAGGCCTACACGCGTGACGTCGGCCAGTTCGTCGACTGGGCGAACCGCGGCGGCTGTCCGGATCCCGTTGCCCTCGACCACGCCACCCTGCGCCGCTATCTCGGGTACCTCACCACGCGCGGGTTCGCCCGCCCGACCATCTCCCGCAAGGCCGCTGCGATCCGTTCGTACCTCCGGTACCTGACCCGTCACGGCGTGCTCGCCACCGATCCCGGCCGCACCCTGCGCTCACCGAAGGGCGTGAACCGTCTCCCGCGCGTCCCGCGTGTGCGGGAGGCGGTCGCGATGCTCGACGGTGCGCTCGCCGCGACCCTGGTGGAAGACGATCCCGACGAGCCGGTATCCACTCGCCGGGCGGTCGCGATCGCGATCGGGCTCCGGGACCTGGCGGTGCTCGAGTTGCTCTACGGGACCGGGATCCGGGTGTCGGAGTGCTGCGGGCTCGACGACCACGACCTCGATCTCGACCGGCGCATGGTCACGGTGCTGGGCAAAGGGGCCAAGATCCGCCGGATTCCCCTCGGTGATCCCGCCGCCGATGCCCTCCGGGCCTGGGCGCGTCACGGCCGTCCGACGCTCGAAACGCCCGATTCCCCGGTGGGAGCGGTGTTCCTCAACCAACGGGGCCGACGTATGGGTCCGCGCGACGCTCGCCGCATCCTGGAACGCCATCCGCTGCCCGATGGGCGGACCTTGCACCCCCATGCCCTCCGACACGCGTACGCTACCCATCTGTTGGAAGGCGGAGCCGACCTGCGGACCGTGCAAGAGCTTCTTGGTCATGCAGACTTGGCAACGACCCAGATCTATACCCATCTGACCCGCGAGCGCCTCCGGGCGGTCTACGAATCGACGCATCCACGTGCCTGACCTAGAGACCTCGAAAGCCGACGCCGCGGCAATCGTCGCCGAGCTGTGGGGCCAGTATCAGACCGATCCGACGACCGACGCGCGCGAGCGGCTGATCCTCCACTACTCGCCGCTGGTCAAGTTCGTCGCCGGTCGTGTCGCTGCGGGTCTGCCCCAGAGCATCGAACAGTCGGACCTGGTCTCGTACGGGATCTTCGGGCTCATCGACGCGATCGACAAGTTCGATCCCGAGCGGGGCTTCAAGTTCGAGACCTACGCGATCAGCCGCATCAAAGGCGCCATCATCGACGAGTTGCGCTCGATCGACTGGGTGCCGCGCTCGATCCGTTCGAAGGCCCGCACCATCGAGCGGGCGTACTCCAAGCTCGAGAACGAGTTGAAGCGCTCGCCCGACGACAAGGAGATGGCGACCGAACTCGGCGTCACCGAATCCGAGTTGAGCCAGACGCTCTCCCAGATCAGCTTCGTCGGCATCGTCGCGCTCGACGAAGTGGTGAACACGGGGGAGAAGGGCAGCGGCACCACGACCGTCGGCGACACCGTGGCCGACAAAGTCAACGATCCGGTCGCCGCGTTCGAGGTGGAGGAGATGAAGCATCTCCTGGCCGACGCGATCAATCGGATGCCCGACCGCGAGCGGTTGGTGCTCACGCTCTATTACTACGAGGCGCTCACGCTGGCCGAGATCGGTTCGGTGCTCGGCGTCACCGAGAGTCGTGTGTGCCAGATCCACACGAAGGCGATCCTGCAACTCCGCGGTCGCCTCATCGAACCCGCGTCCACTCCGGGCGTGTAGTTCCCGCCTCTCCCGCGACCCGGTCGCGATCCGGGGCATTGATCGCTCCGCTCCGCCGCAGTAGGTTCGCGGCTCTTCCCCCGTTACTTCCTCCTCCCGTGTCCGCGTCACGCCCCGGGAGGCGTCGATGGGTCTCCGTTCCAAAGCTGTTCAGTCGACCGCGCTCGTGGCTGTGTTCGGCGTGGCCCTTGCCGCGCTCGCACCCGCCGCGGCCGCGAGCGCCGCCCCACCGCCAACGGACTGGCTCCGGCCCGTCGCGGGCGCGGTCGTCCGGCCCTTCGTGGCGCCCCGGGCCAAGTACGGCCCCGGCCATCGGGGTGCGGACCTCGCGGCGGCCCCCGGAACCGCGGTCGCCGCCGCGCACGGTGGAGTGGTCGCCTTCGCGGGGTCCGTCGCCGGGTCGCTCCACGTGGTGGTCGACCACGGTGGTGGGCTCGTCACCTCGTACTCGTTCCTCGCCGGTGTGGGAGTTCGCCGCGGGGAGCGGGTGGTGCGGGGTCAGACCCTGGGTGTGGCCGGCGGCACCGGGTCCGAGCACGCGGTGGGCGTCGTGCACTTCGGACTGCGCGTCGACGGCGAGTACCTCGACCCGATGACGTTGTTCGCGCCGATCGACCTGACTGCGGTCATCCGCCTCGTGCCCGTCCACTCGCCCGATCAGGTCGGGCTGTCCACACCGGCCACCGAAGCCCGCTCACTCGCCGAATCGCTCCGACTCCCGCGTGCGATCCCCGGCCTCGAACCGGCCGGGGCGCCGAGCTGGTGGGACGGTGCGGTCGACACCGCCACCGGTCTGGCCCGACCGTTCGTGAGCATCGCGAGCGCCGTGCTGGCTGGCACCCCTCTTGGCCCGCTGCTCACCGATCTGCGGACGATGGGCTCCCGCTTCGCCGAGTACCTCCACTCCCGCAATGACTGCACGACCCGCACCGCACCGGGTGCGGGCGGGGGCGGTTCCGGTCATCTGATGATGGCGGTGGGCGGCATCAACAGCAGCACCGATCGACGGACCGGCCACACCTTCGGTCTCGACACCGCCGCGCTCGGATACCACCGCGGCGAGGTGGCGTGGTTCTCGTACGCGCCCGGTGGCGGTCGGTACCGGCCGTCGGACACCTGGGGCGACCTCCTCGTCAAGGCCTACGCGCTGCGCGACCAACTCCGGGTGTTGGAACGCCGCCATCCCGGTCGCGAGGTCGATCTCGTCGCTCATTCGCAGGGTGGGGTGGTGGTCGAC
>JBDUBS010000416.1:0-2331 GCA_040003875.1 Acidimicrobiia bacterium
CAGCGAAAACCGGATCCTTGGCGAGCAGCTTGTAGATCCGGCGCGTGTACTGGCCCTCGAAGGACGACTCGCCGACCCCGACGTCCAACTCGGACTGCAGGCGCCGGATCGTGTCGCGCAGTGCCACCACCAGTTCCGGCTCGATCGCGTCCTCGAGCACCACGTAACCGTCGCGGTCGATCGCGTCGAGCGTCTCGCCGAGCTGCGACTCTTCGATGACGCTCATGGAAAACGGGCTCCGCGGGTGGGTTCGGGTGCGAGGATCACCGGATGCAACCCCTCGACAACCCGGCCTGGCATGCACTGACCGGACCGCAATCCACGGTAGCCGAGGCGGTCGAGCGGGCCATCCGGTACCGCCCGGAGTACTCCGTGTTCTCCGCCCTCCCCGACCATCCCGATCCCCACGATTGGCAGGCCCTCGCGACGCTCGTCGGTGGCACGGCTCCGGCGCTGCTCACGACGACGGCCGACGCGCCGGCCGGTTGGCAGTTCCTCGGTTCGTTCGCGGTGCGCCAGATGGTGCTCGAGCGGAGTGTCGCGATGGACACCGCCGCAGTCGCGCGGCTGGGAACAGACGACCTCGCCGAACTCACCGACCTCGTGCGCCTGGCGAAGCCCGGACCGTGGTCCGAACGCACCCACGAACTCGGCGACTTCTTCGGCGTTCGCATGGACGGACAACTGGTCGCCGCCGCGGGTCAGCGCATGCACCTGACCGGGCACATCGAGATCAGCGCGGTTTCGACGCATCCCGACGCGCGCGGACACGGCCTCGGCGCGGTGGTGACGATCGCGACGGCGGACGCCATCGTGGCGCGCGATGCCCTGCCCTTCCTGCACGTGATGGCCGACAACGCCGACGCGATCCGGCTCTACGAACGGGTCGGGTTCGTCGTACGCCGGAGCTTCGACTTCGGGCTCTATCAACCCGCGGCCTGACCCCGCCCCGTGGACGCATCGGGTGACAATCTGCCCGGACGCCCGGTACCTTGGGCGTCGTGGCCGACATCGCGCAGCGCTGGACCGTGGGGAACGCGACGATCACCAGCGTCGTGGAGGACGAAATCCTGCATCTACCTCCGGAGTTCCTGTTCCCGGACGCGACCGCCGCCGGCGTGCTCGCCCATTCGTGGGCGATCCCGGATTTCGCCGACGAGCAGGGCAACATCGGCATGCGCACCCAGGCGCTCGTGGTCGAGATCAACGGCCGGACCGTCCTGGTCGATCCGTGCGTCGGCAATCTCAAGCCACTGGCCCAGTTCTTCTGGGACCGTCAGGTCTGGCCGTTCATGGAGCGCTTTGCCGCAGCCGGGTTCACCCCCGCGTCGATCGACACCGTCGTCCACACGCACGTGCATGCCGACCACGTCGGCTGGGACACCCATCTCGTCAACGGTCGTTGGCTCCCCACATTCACGAACGCCCGCCACCTGTACACCGAAGCCGAGATGGCGTTCGCCCGTGCGACGGTCGACGAACCGATGATGGTCAACGTCTTCCACGACTCGATCGAGCCGGTGATCGACGCCGGGCTCGCCGACATCGTCGCGTCGGACGCCGACCTCGGTGACGGCCTGCGATTCGAGTCCACGCCTGGTCACACGCCGGGCCACGTGTCGCTCTGGGTCGAGTCCGCCGGTGATCGCGCGCTCATCACCGGAGACTTCCTGCATCACCCGGTGCAGTGTGCAGAACCCCATTGGGCCGAGATCGGCGACGCCGATGCCGACCGCGCGCGCTCCACGCGCCGCCGGATGCTCGAGATCGCGTCCTCGACCGGTGTGCTCTTCGTCGGGACCCACTTCCCCGCGAGACCCGCCGGGCGGGTGCAGGTCGACGGCGATGCCTGGCGGTTCGTCCCCGAAGCCGGAACCAACACCTGACGAACGGACGTTCGTATACCATCGCGGCGTGGCCCGCCCGTCTGCCATCCATCAGCCCACACTGCTGGGATCGATCGAACCCCGCCTCGCCGCCGACGCGACACCCGAGCGGGTCGCGCTCGATGCGGTCTCGTGGATCGACGTCAGCCGGGAATGGTTGCTCGGCGGTGACGAACTCGCAGCGCGGCTGATCGACGAGGTCCCGTGGCGACAGGGTCGCCGCAAGATGTGGGACCGCATGGTCGACGATCCGCGTCTCTCGTACTGGACCCGGGCCGAGGACCCGTGGTTCGACCCGAGCCTCCCCGCGATGCAACGGGCGCTCGAGCACGCGTACGGGCACCGATTCCGCCGGCCCGGGCTGAACTACTACCGCCACGGGCGGGACAGCGTCGCGTGGCACGCCGACCGCGACCTGCGCGCGCTCGACGACATCCTCGTCGCG
>JBDUBS010000070.1:0-7753 GCA_040003875.1 Acidimicrobiia bacterium
AGTCGTGTTCGTTCATCTGGCACCCGAAGGTGCGGACGTAGAAGCGGCGGGTCACCCCCGGATTGTACGGCCCGTCTCTCCCACTCTTGGCCTGGCGGCCGGGCCGTTCGGGCCCCGGCGGCGCCAGAGGGCGGGAAGCCGACGTCCGCTGGCTCTCATTCGGCGCGGCCTCTTTAGTATCCGCCCCGATGCGTCCCCCGGCCGAGGTCCCACCAATCACCCGGGTGGGCTGACGTGCCGCTCGGGATCAATGGTTGGGAACTCGTAGCTGCGCTCGCGATCGTCGTCGTGGGCGGCATGGTCCAGGGTGCGATCGGCTTCGGCCTCAACCTCATCGTGGTGCCGGTCCTGGCGGTCATCGCGCCCGGGTCGGTGCCGGGTTCGATGGTGCTCATCAGCATGCCGATGACCCTCACGATGCTCCTGCGGGAGCACCATGCGATCGATTGGCCGGGCGTGCGGTGGATCGCCATCGGTCGCCTGCCCGGCACCCTCGTCGGCGTGGCCGTCGTCGCCGCCGTGCCGAACGCGGAACTCGCGATCGTCGTCGGCATCGTGATCATCATTGGGGTGGTACTGAGTGTGGTCCATCCGGGGATCGCCGTGACGCGTCGGTCCGGCATCGCCGCCGGATCGGTCGCCGGGATCACGGGCACCGCGGCCGGAGTCGACGGTCCGGTCCTCGCGCTGCTCTACCAGCATCACGAACCGCACACCCTGCGGGCCACGCTCGCCACGTGCTTCCTCATCGGCGCGGCCATCTCGGGGACCGCGCTCGCACTCGCGGGCAAGCTCACGGTCGAGCAGCTCACCTTCACCGCGATCCTCCTGCCGGCGATGCTCTTCGGCCTCGCCATCAGCGGCCAACTCGGACGGCGCCTCCGACCTCACCTGCTCCGGCCGATGGTCCTGACCTTCGCGACCGTCGCCGGCACGATCGCGATCGGGCGCGGGATCTCGGCGATCTGATCGCCGCCGCGTTCGCTCGTCCGCCCGACGGCACCGACACCACCCGGAGGTTGATCAGAAATTGAATCGACGGGCGGAGACGGACTCGTGGTCCCGTCCCCACCCGTCGATCGAGGTGGGCCATGCCCGCCGCGTCACCGGTCCGGCGCGTTACTCGGCGTCGGCAGATTCCGAATCCGACTCGGCGTCCAGGGCGGCTGCTTCGAGGTCGATGTCCTCTTCAGCGTCGGCGATGACTTCCTTGCGGATCTTCTCGCTGATCTCCACCATCATGTCGACGTTCTCGATCAGGAAGTTCTTCGCGTTCTCGCGACCCTGACCGAGTTGTTCGCCTTCGTAGGTGAACCAGGCACCGGACTTCTTCACGATGCCCATGTCCACACCGATGTCGAGCGCGGAGCCCTCCCGGCTGATGCCCTTGCCGTACATGATGTCGAACTCGGCTTGCTTGAACGGTGGTGCGACCTTGTTCTTGACCACCTTGACCCGGGCCCGGTTGCCGACGATCTCGGCACCGTCCTTGAGGGACTCGATCCGGCGGATGTCGAGACGGACCGACGAGTAGAACTTCAGCGCCCGTCCACCCGGCGTGGTCTCGGGCGAGCCGAACATCACACCGATCTTCTCCCGCAACTGGTTGATGAAGACCGCGATCGTGCGGGACTTGTTCAGGTTGCCGGTGATCTTGCGCAGCGCCTGGCTCATCAAGCGAGCTTGCAGACCCATGTGCGAGTCGCCCATCTCGCCCTCGATCTCGGCCCGGGGCACCAGGGCCGCGACCGAGTCGATGACGAGCACGTCGAGCGCGCCCGACCGGATCAGCATGTCGGCGATCTCGAGGGCCTGCTCTCCCGTGTCGGGCTGGGAGATGAGTAGATCGTCGACGTTCACACCGATGGCGGCGGCGTAGACCGGGTCCATGGCGTGCTCGGCGTCGATATAGGCGCAGGTGCCGCCGTTGCGTTGGGCCTCGGCGACCACGTGCATGGCGAGCGTCGACTTCCCGGACGATTCCGGGCCGAAGATCTCGACGATCCGGCCTCGGGGCAACCCTCCGATCCCCAACGCGAGGTCGAGCGCCAACGCACCGGTCGGGATGGCCTCGACCCCGACATTGCCCCGCTCACCGAGGCGCATGATGGCGCCCTTCCCGAACTGCTTCTCGATCTGCCCGAGCGCCATGTCGAGCGACTTGTCACGATCCATTCGCGTGATCTCCTTGTCCATGTGTCTATGCCTCTGCAGTAGTGGGGGAAGCGTTCGTTCGTGCCGTGCGGGAGAACCTACGACGAGGGTGTGACACTCGAGATCTCGCCCCGGGGGTCGAACCACAATCGTGAAGTTTCATCGACGTCGGCATCGTAGACCGAACGTCCGTTCGGATCAAGCATCAAGCATTCCCCGGCGAGCGCAGGAGGCGCAGGAGGCGGGACGCGCTACCCGAACGGGAGGCGGGCAACCGGCCGATACACCGAGCCGCCTCGCCGGGTCTCGCTCTCGAGCAGCACCAGCTCCTCGGCGGTCCACCGCGGTCCGAGTACCGCGCCGTCCAGCGCCTCGACGACATCCGCGATCTTCTTGACCGGATCGAGGCGCGCGAGCGTGAGGTGCGGGACGTACGGAATGACGTCACGCGCGCGCAGGAAGGGTCCGCCCGCGGCGATCACGGCGTCGTACACCGGCTGGAGCGGCTTCGGATCGACCACGCCGAGCCAGAACACCGCCGCCCGCTTCGGCGAGGGAAATCCGCCGGCACCACCGATCTGCACCGTCGGCGACGGCACGCGGGCAACCGCTCCGGCGAGTGCCCCGACCAACGCGTCGGAGTCGGGCACCTTGCCGAAGTACTGCACCGTCACGTGCCACTGGTCGCGCCGTGTCCAGCGGAACTTCGAGCGCATCGTCCGGTCGAACAGACCCTCGATCGAGTCGAGGACGGCGGGCGGCGGGACGACCGCCACGAACGCGCGTCGCAGCGCCGTCATCAGTCGAGCGACGCGAGCCGCTGACGCAAACCGTTGAGCAACGAGATCGCGGCGAACTGCCGGACCCGCTCGCGATCGCCGGGCAGACGGGTCGAAAACGACTCGGGCTCACGGTCCGGCAGCGCGATCGCGAAGCAGACGGTGCCGACGGGTTGGTCGTCCTGTTCGTCGGGTCCCGCGACACCGGTGGCGGCGATACCGACGTCGGCGCCGAGCACCCGCTGAGCCCCGACCGCCATCTCCCGCGCACATTCCTCACTGACGACGCGCTCGGCGGTCACTCCCAGGATCGAGCGCTTGACGTCGGTGGCATACGACGCGATCGAGCCGCGGAAGGTCGCGCTCGCGCCGGGCACCGCGCCGATGCGCGAGCCGATGAGGCCCGCGGTCAGCGACTCGGCGACGCCGAGTGTCCAGCCCCGCTGCGCGAGCGCCCTCAGCGCGGCGTACTCGATCGTCTCGTCATCCACTCCGAAGACGAGCGGGCCCAGGATCGCTCGGAGCTCTGCCTCCTCCGCGGTGATGAGCGCTCGCGCCTCGGCCTCGGACTCGGCCTTGGCGGTCACGCGCACCACGAGCCCTTCGATGCCCCGAGCGAGAAATGCGATCGTCGGGTTGGTCTGCGCGTCGACGCGGTGCGCAATCATCTCCGCGAGACCCGACTCCGACTGGCCCCACGTCTTGAGTGACAAGCTGACGATCGCAGCCTGCTCCCCCGCTCGCGCCAGGAGGTCGGGAAGCACCTGTTCCTGCACCATGCGGTGCATCTCGTAGGGCACACCCGGCACCGCGTAGATCACCTTGTCGCCGATCGGCGCGCGGACCCCCGGTGCGGTACCGATGGGATTCGGGATGGCCTCCGCACCGATCGGGATCTCGGCCTGACGGAGGTTGTTGCGGGGCATGTCGCGCATCCGAGCACCGAACATCGCCGAGATCTGCTCGACGAGTTCTTCCCGCCGTTCGAGCGCAACACCCATCACCCCGGCGATCGCCTCCCGGGTGACGTCGTCCTGGGTCGGTCCCAGCCCGCCGCACACGATCACGGAGTCGGCCTTTCCCAGGAGCTCGCTGAGCGCGGTGATCATCCGCGGCAGGTTGTCGCCGACCTTCCGATGCTCCATCGTGTCGATCCCGGCCATGGCGAGGTGCTCACCGATCCAGCTCGAGTTGGTGTCGACGATCTGGCCGAGCAGGAGTTCGGTCCCGATGGCGAGCACGTCACATCTCACGTGCGTTCCTCATGCCTTTCCCTCTTGATATCCCCGCCGCAAGATGTCGATCCCCGACAGGACGGTGAGCGCGACCGCGAACCACAGCAGTCCGACGATGAGCCAGTCGATGTCGGCGGTCAACGGCCAGACGAAGCCGCCGACGGTCAGCATCTGGACGAACGCCTTGTACTTGCCGAGCCGAGCCGCGGGCAACGAGATGCCCCGCTTCCCGGCGACGACGCGATAGATCGAGATCCAGACCTCACGCGCCGCCATGATCGCGACGGGCACCCACCACACGTCACCGCGCGACACGAGCGCCAGGAACCCGCCCAGGGTCAGGACCTTGTCGGCGATCGGGTCGAGGAAGGCGCCCGAACGCGTGGTGCCATCGCGACGGGCGAGCCAACCGTCGACGCTGTCGGTGGCGCAGAGGAAGAACCACAGACCCCAGGTGAGCCAGGTCGACCCGTCGCGCTCGATGAGCAGCAGGGTCGGGATCGCGAGCAGCAGCCGGCCGAGGGTGATGAAGTTTGCCGGTGTGGCCAGCGCACCCGGACCGAACCGCTTGACCGATTGCGCCGGCGAGTTCATGGTCGCCCCACCACCGCGCGGAGCGGGGTGGCGACCAGGTCGGGACCGATCGCGTCGGTGATCTCGACCGCGATCTGGGCGCCAGGACGCGCGTCGGCGGCCGGCACGCGAATCACACCGTCGATCTCGGGCGCCTCACGGTGGGAGCGGCCGACCACCTCGCCGTCGTCGACGCGGTCGACCAGGACCGTCACGGTGGCGCCGACGAGCGCGTCGCGCGCCGCCTGGGTGATCGGTTCCTGCACGTCACCACACTCGCGCAATCGTTCGGCCGCAACCGTCACCTCCACCTCGCCGTCGAGGTCCACCGCCGCGGTCCCGTCCTCGGGCGAGAACGGGAAGAACCCGGCCCAGTCGAGTCGGACCGCGCGCAGGAACTCGAGCAACTCCTCGTGGTCGTCCTCGGTCTCGCCGGGGAAACCCACGATGAACGACGATCGGAACGCGGCGTCGGGCTCGATCGCACGGATCGCGTCGATCGTCGCCGCGAACCGTTCGCCACTTCCCCACCGCTTCATCCGCCGGAGCAACGACGCCGACGCGTGCTGGAGCGAGAGGTCGAAGTACGGGACGACCGTGGGCAGTTCGAGCATGGTCGAGACCAGCGGGTCCTTCACCTCGCTCGGGTAGAGGTAGAGGAGGCGGATCCGGGCCAGCCCGCGGTCTGCCAGCGCGTCGAGGCGGCGCAACAGCGGCGCCAGCGATCCCGGAGCGCCGATGTCGCGGCCGTACCAGGCGAGGTCTTGCGCGACGAGCACGATCTCGCCGACACCACCGTCGACCAGGGACGCGACCTCGGTCTCGATCGAGTCGAGGCTGCGCGACCGTTGCGCGCCCCGGAACGACGGGATCGCACAGAATGCACACGCCCGGTCGCATCCTTCGGCGACCTTGACGTACGCCCAGGGCGCCCGCGGCGCCGGGCGTGGCAGCTCGAGGAGGTCGCGCACCCCGGTGGGCTTCCGGCCGCGGAGCACGACGTCTGCGATCGCACCCTCCTCCGCGAATCCCACGACCGCGTCGGCCTCGGGCAATGCGTTCGCCAACTCCTCGCCGTAGCGCTCAGCCATACAGCCGGTCACCACCAGACGCGCACCGGCCTTGCGGGCATCGGAGAGTGCCAGGGCGACGTCGATCGACTCCTGACGGGCCGCGTCGATGAACGCGCACGTGTTGACGACGACGAGATCGGCGTCTTCGGGGCGCTCCGCCGGCTCGAGACCGTCGGCCAACAGACTGGCCACGACCTTGTCCGAGTCCACGGCGTTCTTCGGGCAGCCGAGCGTCTCGACGTAGAAGCGATCGACCACGCCCGGATCCTACCGGTGAGACCTCCGTACACTCCGCCGATGGGGACGAAGGTGGACGGACTGGTCGCACCGGGTTGGGAAGCGGTCGCCGAGGTGTTCACGACCAACTTCGACCACGGCGATGTGGGCGCAGCGTGCTGTGTCTACGTGGACGGCACGCCGGTCGTGGACCTGGTCGGCGGGATCGCCGATCCGGCGACCGAACGAACCTGGGATGCCGAGACGGTCGCGCTCGTCTACTCCACCACCAAGGGCGCGACCGCGACCTGCGCCAACCTGCTCGTCCAACGCGGCCGGCTCGATCCGGACGCGCCGGTGGCCGACTACTGGCCCGAGTTCGCGGCCAACGGAAAAGCCGAACTGCTCGTGCGCCACGTCCTCTCCCACTCGGCGGGACTCCCCGTGGTGGAGGGCGACTTCACCCTCGAGCAGGCGCTCGCGTGGGACCCGGTCGTCGAGCAACTCGCGCGCCAGCGACCACGCTGGGAGCCCGGGACCGCCGTCGGCTACCACATGCGTTCCTACGGGTGGATGGTGGGCGAGATCGTGCGGCGCATCGACGGTCGCACCCTCGGGACGTTCTTCCGCGACGAGGTCGCCCAACCGCTCGGACTCGATTGGTGGATCGGGCTGCCCGAGTCGGTGGAGGGGCGTGTCGCCCCGGTCATCCCGCCCGATCCCCCGAGCGATCCCGAAGTCCGCGCCTTCATGGAATCAATCATGGCGCCGGGAACGCTGATGGGCGACGCGCTGACCGGCCCGGCGGATCTCTTTCACTACGACGACATGTGGAACTCGCGCGCAATCCATGCGTGCGAACTCCCGTCGTCCAACGGGATCGCCAGCGCGCACGCGGTGGCCCGGATGTACGCCTCGCTCGTTGGTCCCATCGACGGTGTGCGCATCCTCGAACCCGCCACGGTCGAACGCGCCACGGCGACGGTGAGCGACGGCACCGACGCCGTGCTCGGCGCACCGATGCGGTACGGACTCGGTTACTCGGTGAGCCCGACGCTCAACCCCGAAGCGGGCCCGGCCGGATTCGGCCACGGCGGCGCGGGCGGCTCACTGGGCTTCGCCGACCGGCAGCATCGCATCGGCTTCGGATACGTGATGAACCGATTGAAGCTGGCCGTCGCCGTCGATCACCGCCGGGCCAACCTGGTGCGTGCCACGTACGCCTGCGTCTGAACCTTCGGTCACGCGGTTCTTCTGGACTCGTCGGCGCTCGTTGCGACGCGTCCGCGGACGCGTCCGCATGGCGGAGGCCCCGTTCCGGGTTTTCCTTTTAGGTATACAGCGCTAGAGCCAAGCCCAATCTCCGAACGCGGGGTGCAGCACCAAATCGAACGCGTCCGCGGGCTCCCTGCTCGGGTGTTCCGGGCTCATCATGAGCCAGACCCCCGGAGCCGTCAAAGCCCCCAAACCAACTTGAGCGCTTGTCACTTTGGAGACGCGACGCGTCCTCGAACTGACAAACGCTTCGGCGCTGGCGCACTCAGGCGGTCACAGATGTCACCCGATCGTTGAGCAGAGACACCTGAGGCGGTCGCGGAACCATCGCGCCGACGCGTCCGCGGACGCGTGCGAACAGCGAATGATGTCCCCGTTTCGGGAATTCCGGTGAGGTATACAGACGTAGAGCTAAGCCGGATTTCCGAAACCGCCTATCAGCGCGCCA
>JBDUBS010000501.1:0-2322 GCA_040003875.1 Acidimicrobiia bacterium
CGCCCGCATCGGTCGCCGCCGCCGCGATGCTCAGCACCGCACTCGTCGCCCCCGTCCCCAACGCGCCACCGACTGCGACCACCGAACCCCGCTGCACCGATGGCAGGAAGGCCGCCATGGGACCGGTCAGGGCCAGGGCCCGATCACGCGCCAGGACGAGGGGTGAGCGCGCCGCTCCGACCGCCGCCAACCGCGCCCGGGCCGCGTCGTCCCGGCGGGGGGAGCTACGCACGGGCTGCACCGGGACCGAGACCATCCCGGGATCTTACCGAACACCTGTTCGTATCGCCAGGTCAACGTTTCGAGGCGCGTTTTGCCGGCCCTGGCCTGCAAACCGGCGCCGCAAGCCCGACCGTCAGTTGGCGATGTCCGCGGCCGAGCTGAACTTGGTGGGACGCAGCCGGCACACCATCTCGCCCTCCACCCCGTTGCGCGCTCCGTACTCCTCGGCCCGATCCGCGCCCATGTACCGGCCTCCGATGATCGTCGCCCACTGGAACAACTCGTCCGGGTCGACGCTGAGGTCGACCACGCCCTGCACGGTCACGAACGAGAACGGCGGCCGGTCGTCGTCCACGCACAGCGCAGCCCGCGGGTCGCGGCGCAGGGTCTTGCCCTTGATCGTGTCCTCGTGGGTGTTGAACACGATCGAACCGTCGTCATCCAGGGCGAACCACACCGGTGCCACGTGCGGGCTGCCGTCGCGACGGGTGGTCGCGAGCTTGCCGGTACGGGGCGGATCCGCGCTCAGGAAGGCGCGGATCTCGGACTCGTTCATCGGGTGGTAGGGCATGCGGCCGCCAACCCCCGGAGCCCGGAGGCTGTTCCCTATCCGGCGAGATCAACCGGTGGCGGCGCCTCGAGACCACGGGCCTCGTAGGACCACCCGGCATTGTCGCCGTAGTACTCGAAGAGATGCTCGATCAGGTGCCGCGCACGCGCTTCGAACGTGCTCCACGTATCGGCGGCAGCCTCGACGGTCACGCTGTTCGAGTAGATCGTGACGCTCAACGCGCCTTCCTCGAGGAGCCGAGCTGCGAGCACGTCCGGCGGCCGCATCCCCTTCGCCTTCGCCTCCTCGACGGTGGAGTAGCGCTCCACCTCCATGCCGGTCAGCGAGCGATTGAGATCGAACAAGCGCACCGCAGGAGTCGACCCCGCGCGCGACGTCACCGTGATCGTCTGGCCCATCCCCGGAACCCTATCTCTCTAAAAGAGCCTCCCTGGAGCCGGCGCGAGGCCGCCCCAGACGAGGTCGTCCATGAAGATCCAGGAACGACGGTGGATCGTGGTCGGCCCCCAGGCGCGAAGCGCCGCCTTGTGCACCGGGGCGGGATAGCCGCGGTTCGACTCGAAGCCGTAGGCAGGGAAGTGCTCGGCCTCCTCGGCCATCATCCCGTCGCGTTCCACCTTCGCCACACAACTCGCGGCGGCAACGGCAAGCGAAGTCGCGTCGCCCTTGATCACTGTCGTGACCTTGCTCCCCATGCGCAGGTAGTCGTGGTTGCCGTCGAGGATCACCCGGTCGGGCTCGAAACCCTGTGCGGCGAGATCCCGCAAGGCCCGGAGTCCGGCGGTCCGTAGCGCCGCGGTCATCCCGAGCGTGTCGCATTCCTCGTAGGACGCGTGACCGATCGCGTAGGCCCGGGCCCAGTCCCTGACCCGCGCCGCTGCGATTTCCCGCTGCTCGGGCGTGAGCATCTTGGAATCGCGGATGCCGCTGAGGTGCTCGGGTGCGGGGACGACCACGGCCACCGTCACCGGCCCGGCCCACGCGCCCCGGCCCACCTCGTCGATCCCACAGACCAGTTGGTCGCCGGACTGCCAACACTTGCGTTCCAACCGCAGGCTCGGCCGCGTGGCGCGGTTCGGAGTCCGGGTCGGGGTCACGGGCCCGAACGTACCAAGGCGCGCGCTTGCATGCGGGTTTACGATCCCGCGGTGGACGCCGGTACCCGCGTGGAAGTGCGATCGAAGTTCGACCGCCAATGGGCGCGCGGTTTCGAGGTCGTCGAGCCGGTAGAAGGCCCCGTGCCCGGCTACCTGATCCGGCGGCGCTCCGACGGTTCGATCCTGCCGCTCGTGTTCACCGTCGACGACGTCCGCGAAGAGCGCCGGAGGACCAACAACATGTGGTGGGTGTAGGCGACCCGAGGGTCACGAACCGCCCAGGGCCTCGATCAACGTGTCGATGGCGAGTGCCTGCATCGTCGTCGTCCGCATCGTCCCGCGTGACGCGAGGGCGACTGCCGCCCTGGCCATCGCGGCCTCGTCCGGCGCCTCGATGATGTTGAGGAAGTCCCACTGCCCCATCAGCGCGTA
>JBDUBS010000659.1:0-2320 GCA_040003875.1 Acidimicrobiia bacterium
CGACGCCCTCGACGGCGGGATCGTCCAACCGGTTGTGTCCCATCGCCTCGACCACTCGGGTGGTGTCGCCGGGACGGAGGATCCGCAACGTGACCGGACCCTGGATACCTGGCTCAGAGAACGCCTTGGCCACGATCTCCGCCGCCCGCTCCCGATCCTCCTCGAGCACGAAGTCGAGTGCGATCTCGCCGGTGCCGTGCCCGATCTCGTAACCGAGCATGCGCGCGGCGGACGGGCTCGAATACTTCACGCTGCCGTCGACGGCGAGCACCGTCACACCCTCGGCCAGATTCTGCACCAGCCCGCGGAACTTGGCTTCCGACGCGCGCAACTGGTCCTCGGCGTCACGGCGCTCGGTCATATCGCGCGCATTGACGACGAGGCCGCCCACCAACGGCTCGTCGAGCAGGTTCGTCACCATCAGCTCGACCCAGCGATACGCGCCGTCGGCCCGAAGGAAGCGAGCAAGGATCGGCGCGGTGCGCGCGCCGACCGAACCACCGGCGATCCGCAACATCTCGGCCTGCAGCTCGTCGACGTCGTCCGGATGGATCACCGAGCTCGACGGGTCGAACCGGTCGTGGGCGGTGACGCCGAGGAATCGTGACGCGGCCGGGCTCACGTACCGAGGTTGGAGATCGGGGCCGACGACGACGACCAGATCGGTCGAGTGCTCCGCCAACGTGCGGAACCGGAGTTCACTCTCACGTACTGCGGTCTCGGCGAGCTCCCGGTCGCGAGCCACGATCGACGCCGGTGGATCCGTGCTCGGCATCCGGGTGACCACATGGCCTCCGCCGAGACGTGCGTCGACCGGCGTGAACATCAGCTCGCCGTCGGCACCGGCGCAGCCGTCGACGAGCTGCTCTGGCGAACCGACCTGGGTGCGCCAGGTCGGGTTCGCGTATTCGACGGTTCCCTCGGGCGCAACGTACGCAACCGCGACCGGAAGCGTGTCGACGAGTACCTCGAACGGATCGACGGCGTCGGTGGCGCCGCGGGTCGCGGTCCGACGCTCCTCCGCGTCGACCGGTGATTCGACCGCACCGACGAAACCCGGCGAACCGTCGGGCGTCGGGAGCGACCGGATGGCGACCCGCAGGGTCGTGATGGTGCCGATGGGGACCTGCATGCGGAGCGGGAAGTCCGACCGCGCCCCGGCGCGACACGCGGCCTCGACCGCGCGCCGGAGTCGTTCCCGATCGTCGGCGTGCACCGCCGCCAGCCAGTCCCAGCCGCGCGCCGCCACCGGGCTCAGCCCGGTGAGAGCGAGAAAGTCGTCGTTGACCCGCAGCACGCCGTCGACATCGGTACCGCGGAACACACCGCAGGGATGGTCGAGCGCACGGAGGTCGAACTCGGTGACCGCGTCGAGTGGATCCGCACGCCCCGAATCGGGCGCGTCCGTGACCGCAATCTCGCGATTCGCCGTCTCGGGTTCCACGGCTGAGTCTCGGCCGATGCCCGAGTCCGCTTGAGGAGCTTCGGATCAATCGGATGATGTTCGCGAACGCCCCGAATCACGCAAAAGTCGGGCCTTGCCCATCCCCCACGCCAGGAGCAGCGGCCCGAGGTCGGGATCGCCGAGGTCGGCCAGACTGCGGGGGGCGAGGTCATAACGATCGCCCGGATGCATTCGCTCGTCGAACGGATCACGCACCACCTCGGGGATGCCGGCTTCGGCAAGCGCCGCGGTCGGCTCCCGGAACCCGGACCGCACCACCTGTAACGGTGTGCTCCGCTGTTCGTCGAGCGGCACTGCGAACAGTTCCCGCAACTCGCTCGTGATGCGGGCCGCCGCCTCGGTGCCGGCGATTTCTGCCGCCTCTGCCAGTCGGGCGACCTCCGCATCGGAGCACCGACCCCAGGCCCCCACCAACCGCTCGACCACCGTCCGCACCCAGCCCGGGATCGCCGCGCCGGTCCGGGACACGATCTCGATCTCGACCGCTCGGAGCTGAGCCCGGTCCTCATCGCTTTCCACGGCCATGATGGTCCCATGCGGATCGTCGCGCTGTCGGTGTTCGAACGCATCGTCTACCACTGCCACTGCGCGGACCCGACCGATCCCGGCCGGCCGACGCTCGAGGTGGATGCGATCATCCGCGACGGCGATGCCGATGGCCCGCTCCTCGTTTCGGTCGCGGACTACAAACGCATGGCCGGCATGGAACCCGCCCGCGCGCACCTGCCCGCGCTGCGGGAGTCGGGCCGCCTCACCGCCATCGACGGAGTCGAGTACCTCACGTTCCCCCTCTGGCGCCCGGCCGACTGATCAACTTCCGGGAGCGTTTGTCACTTTGGACGCGCTCAGCGTCCT
>JBDUBS010000223.1:0-2319 GCA_040003875.1 Acidimicrobiia bacterium
TCTGCTCGCTTCGTCCCCACGCGTCGACGTCGCCGCGTCGAATCCCGGATTCGGCGGGTTCGAGGTCGAGGCGCTCGGGTCGGGGGGCGGGTACGAGCGCCACGCTACGAGTGCTCTGATCGCCGCTTTCGGTGATCTCGATGACCGGCGCGGACGCTGGCTCGGCGACCACCGACGCGGGCGCCCTGTTCTCGGATTCGGGAGAGTCGGTCACCTGGGCTCCGGAGCGAGTGGTGGTGCGAGAAGGCGATGTTGCCACCGGTGAAGGAAACCGCGTTCCTCGGGGCTTTGCAACTTAGACGTGACGGGGGCCGGCGTCCGAGTCAGCGCGGTGCCGCGGCGCCGACGACGGCCCATCGATCGGTGCGAAAGCGCAGGAACAGCCCGAGCCACCGCAGCACGATCCACCCTGCGAACGCAGCCCACAACGCCACCAGGGTGACGGTCGTGGAGGCCAGGCCCAGGAGCGCGATCGCGTAGATCGCGGATGCCACCGCCATCGCCCCGGCGAGGTAACGGGCGTCACCGGCGCCGATGAGGATCCCGTCGAAGACGAACACCGCCGCCGCGACGGGTTGGAGTGCGGCGACGAACCAGAGGATCTGCTCGGTCTGGCCCCGCACCGCGGTGTCGTTAGTGAACGGCAGGACCAACCAGGGGCGCAGGACCGCGATCGTCAGGCCGAGAACGAGGCCGGCCCCGACACCGAGTTCGAGCATGCGCCGCGAGACGGACCGGGCCGCACCGGCGTCGCCAGCACCAAGGTAACGGCCGACGAGCGCCTGTCCGGCGATTGCGATGGCGTCGAGGGTGAGCGCGAGGAATGTCCAGATCTGGAACGCGACCTGATGCGCGGCGAGGGCCACGTCGGAGATGCGCGCGGCCACCGCGGTGGTGACGAGGAGCGCCGCGAGCAGCGATCCGGTGCGCACGACGAGTTGGCTTCCAACGACGGCCGCGGCGCGGATGCCTGCGCCCCGTGGCCGCAGCGTCGCGCCGGACGCACGCGCCCGGCGGGTCACGATCACGAGGAAAGCAGCGGCGCTGCCGATCTGCGCGAGCACCGTGCCCCACGCCGAGCCCGCGATGCCCGCGTGGAGGCCGTAGACGAAGAGCACTTCGAGGAGCAGGTTCACCACGTTCGCGCCGACCGCGACGTACAACGTCGTTCGGGTGTCCTGGAGGCCGCGGAGATAGCCCGCGGCAGCGAGGGACGCGAGGACGAACGGAGCACCCAGGAGCGACACGCGGAGGTAGTCCGCGGCGAACGGCCGGACCGCGTCCGACGCGCCCATCGCGTCGACGATCAACGGGACGGTCGCGATCCCGACGAGCGTCAGCCCGATGCCGAGGCCGGCCGCGAGCCAGACCCCGTCGATGCCGTGTTCGGCCGCGGCTCGGTCGTCGTCGGCCCCAAGATGGCGGGCCACCGTCCCGGTCGTGGTGTAGGCGAGGAAGTTGAAGATGCCGAACACCGCAGTGAGCACGATGGCCGCGACTGCGATCCCGCCGAGCGGCCTGGTCCCGAGGTGGCCGACGATGGCAGTGTCGGCGAGCAGGTACAGCGGCTCGGCGATGAGCGCCCCGAACGCCGGCAGGGCCAACCGTACGATCTCCCGATCGTGGGGGCTCCGCAGCCTCGCCCCCGCTCCTGCGCCCACCCCCCACTGTCTCACCTCCGTGCGATCCTCTGGAAGTGGACGGAGTGGCGGCGACGAGATTTGCGACCATGGCGCGGTTTCTCGCGGCCGAGAGTCGCCAGCAGGGTCTGACCGTCCCGGCGTTCCGGAGCCCGCCCCGGGTCTCGGGGGTGTCCCGGACGATCCGGCGGCTGCGTGACGGTGCCGTCGTGTCGGTGCAGCTCCGCGGCCGTACGGCGGAGGAGGTCGCGGCCGACATGATCGACGGCATCGTCATCACCAACCGTCTGGCGCCCGGCGCCGCTCAGGCTCAGGTCCGGGATCGCCTGCTCGCCGCGGTGTCCCCGGTCGAGGTCGATCTGGTCCGTGAGGCGGCCGTCGATGCCGAGAGCGCAGCGGGCCGTATCCTGCCTGCGCACGCCCGGATGGCGGAACGGCAGACGCAGGCGGCTTAAACCCGCCGGCTCCGTAATGGAGCGTGAGGGTTCGAATCCCTCTCCGGGCACTCTGACCGGCAACACAAGGAGGGGCGAGGCCGGCGGAGCGGCACCGAAGCGAGGCGGCGAAGCGGGCGAGGCGGCAACGAGGCGAAGCCAGCGGGCCGGACAAGGCAACGCGGCGGCAACCCCAGCGGACCCAGACGGCACAACAACACGGGCCACCACAGCACCCAAAGACA
>JBDUBS010000441.1:0-7692 GCA_040003875.1 Acidimicrobiia bacterium
GTCACTTTGGACGCGCTCAGCGTCCTCAAGCTGACAAACGCTGCGGTGACCAACGCCACCCAAGGGGCACGTCATCTGTGCATGACGGTCAGTTCTGGACTGGAATGCCGACGTCCTGGAAGGCGTTCGGCCCGATGCCCGTCTGCGAGACGAGCCCGGGTGAGAGCCAGATGCCGAAGTGGTTGTCGCGGATGTGGTTGCTACGGATGACGGTGCCGTTGATGTGCACGCTGGGGTCACCCGAGAAGATCAGGATGCCGGTGGTGTCGAAGACCTGAGCGTCGCCGTCGCCGCCGACGTTGTTGGTCCGGATCTCGTTGCCGGTGATCACGTTGTTGTCGAGACTCTGACCCGGCGCGTGGGCGTGCATCGTGACGCCCGCGAAACCGTTGCCCTCGAGGTAGTTGTTGACCACGCGGTTGTCGTGCGCGGCGCTACCGGGGACACCGGCTGCGATCAGTACGCCGCCCTCGCCGTTCCCGGTCACCCAGTTCATGGCGATGGTGTTGTTGTAGACCCCGCCGTGCGGGTTGTGGGCGGGAACGGTGATGCCGCAGTCGGGCTTGTTGTCCATCACCCGGTTGTAGGCGATGAGATTGTCGTGAGACGCAGCCATGTCGTCGCTGATGAGAATCCCGCCGGCGTTGTCCGAGACGTCGTTGCCGATCGCAGACGAGTTGGTGGTCGCCTGCAAATGCAGACCCTCGCCACAGTCGCCCGGAACCTGGCCCTGGCCTTGGCACTCGGCGTAGGAGTTGGGGACGGAAGCGCCCCGATCGTTGTGCTCGACGTGGTTGAACAGGATCCCGACGTGATCCACCTGGGTGGCCAGGATCCCTTCGCCGATGGCGTTGACGACGCGAAGGTGCGCCACCCGGCTGCCCGATGCCCCAGGTCCGACGAGCACACCGTTGGCCTTGCCGGTGGCATCGATCGTCGCGTCCGTCCCCGTGAGGGAGAGGGGCTTGCCGAGCGTCACCATCTCCGCGTAGGTCCCGCGGCCGACGAACACACGGGATCCCGGCGTGGCGTTCGTGACGGCCTGGCCGATGGTGGAGCAGGGTCGGTCCGCATCACCGCACGTCGCCGAGTCGTGGCCGCTCTTTGCGACGAATCGCGTGCCTGCCCCTCCGTCGGAGGCCGACGCAGCCGGCGCCACCAACATCGTCATCGCGGATGCGGCGAGGCACCCGCTCGCGAACACGGCCAACCACTGAATCCTGTTTCTCATTCCGACCCCTCTTCGAGCCCTGAACCGGCGTACCACTGACGGCATCGCTCTCGGTCTTCCGTCCTGCACCCAACCATGACTGGGTCGCGAAGACCACCAACTCTCGGTAAAAACGCGGCGGAAGGCGGGATCTGCCGCGCCGGTCGGGGAGTCGTATGCGCGCATGTGCGACGCCGAAGCGCGACGGGCCTAGTTCGGGAGCCAGTTCCAGCGGCGGATGACACGGTAGTCGTGCTCGGCGTCGAGGACCGAGATGGAACCGGGGTCGAGTCCGAGCGCCTGACCGGCGGTGGGCGGAAGGCCGACCGCGCACGCCGCGAGGATGCGCAGGATGTGGGCGTGGGCGAAGAGCAGTACCCGCCCGTCGACGGTCGCGCAGCGGTCGAGCACCCTGGCGGCGCGAGCGGCGACGTCGCCCAGCGACTCGCCCTCGAGCACCGGGTCCTTCCACACGCTCCAATCCGGCACCTCGGTGCGGATCTCGGCGGTCGTGCGCCCCTCGTAGACCCCGTAGTCCCACTCCCGGAGATCGTCGAGCACCACCGCGTCGGCGAACCCGCAGATCTTCGCGGTCTCGTATGCGCGGCTCAGCGGACTGGCGAACGCAGCGGTGAACAGTTGCCGGTTCAGCGGCTTCACGAGCGCGGCGGCTTCCCGCCGGCCGTCGGCAGTCAGCGGGATATCGGTCCGACCGGTGTGCTGGTGCGTCCCGGTCCATTCGGTCGCGCCGTGGCGAACCAGCCAGATCTCGTTCATCGGTGAGCCGAAGGAGACCGGACCGTGCCGCGACCGTTCACGGCCGGGTGCGGTGCTCGACTCCGTCGGCACTCGCCACCAGCAGATCGGTCGCGAGGCCGACGAACAGACCGTGTTCGGCGATGCCGGCGCGGCGACTCAGCCGGTCGGAGAGTCGCACGGGATCGGCGATCGGCGGGAACGCACAGTCGAGGATCCAGTTGCCCTCGTCGGTCGTGTACTCCGCACCGCCGCCGGCGCGTCGGACGGCGACCCCGGCACCGAGGTCGTCCAGGTAGTCGGACTCGGGCCGCCAGCCGAAAATCGCGACCTCGACCGGCAACGCGACACGCCCGCCGAGTTGATCGGTCAGCTTCGACTCGTCGACGATGATCACCTCGCGCACACTGGCCTGCGCCACCATCTTTTCCCGCCAGAGGGCCCCGCCGGCGCCCTTGATCAGGTCGAGGTTCGGGTCCACCTCGTCGGCCCCGTCGATGGTGAGGTCGACCACCGGCTGCTCGGCCAGCGTGGTCAGCGTCACCCCGGCGATGAGCGCCGCGGCCTCGCTCGCACGCGACGTGGCGATACCGACGACACCGTGCAGTTGCCCGTCGGCGATGCGGGCGCCGATGGCGTTGATCGCGAAGGCAGCGGTGCTCCCGGTCCCGAGTCCGACGACCATTCCGGACTCGACCCACGATGCCGCCAGCTCACCGGCGGCCTGCTTCTGCTCGTCTTGGTTCATGCCCGAGTCTCTCCTGTGGCGGACTCGATCACCGGATCGTGCCACCCTCCGTCGCGGGTGATGAGGGCATCGGCCTCGGTGGGCCCCCACGTTCCCGGGGCGTACGGGATGGCGGGCGCGTGTTTGGTGAGCACGCGATCCACCACTCGCCAGGCCTGCTCGACGCCGTCCTCGCGGGCGAACAGGAGCCCTTCACCGCGGATGGCATCGCCGAGCAACCGCTCGTACGGCGTCATCTCGTCGGGGAACTCGTTGCAGAGCGCGAGCTCGCGCGAGTCGCCGACCATCGCCTCGCCCGGCAGCTTCGCCCGGGCGCCGATCGCAATCACGATCTCGGGACTGAACTGGAATCGGACGTAGTTGCCCTTCCCCTCGGGCATGTCGCTGTCGCTGAACACGCGCTGGGGCGGCGCGAGCAGCTCGACGTGCACCTCGGTGCTCCGCACCGGCAGTTCCTTGCCGGCGCGTATGTACCAGGGCACACCGGCCCACCGCCACGAGTCGATCTGCAAGCGGCAGGCGGCATAGGTCTCCACGTCCGAATCGGCTGCGACTCCCGCTTCGTCCCGGTAGCCCTCGAACTGACCCCGCACGAGATCGCGTGGCGTCATCGTCTCCACCGCGGCGAACACCCGCTCCTTGCCGTCGCGCAGCGCGAGATCACCCATGCCGAGAGGGGGTTCCATCGCGAGCAGCGCCACGATCTGGAACAGGTGGTTCTGCACCACGTCGCGGAGCGCGCCGACTTCTTCGTAGAACTTGCCCCGACCACTCACACCGAAGTCTTCGGCCATCGTGATCTGCACACTCGCGATGTAGTTGCGATTCCAAATCGGCTCGAGAAACGAGTTGGCGAACCGGAAGTACAGCAGGTTCTGCACTTCCTCCTTCCCGAGGAAATGGTCGATCCGGTAGACGGCTGACTCCGGGAACACCGAGTGCACGATGGCGTTGAGCGCCTCCGCACTCGCGAGGTCACGACCAAAGGGTTTCTCGACGATGAGCCGGGCGTTGTCGGCGGCGCCGGATTCGCCGAGCGACTGCACGACCGGACCGAACAGGCTCGGCGGGATCGCGAGGTAGTGCGCGGGTGCGTGCGCACCGACGTTGTCGAGTGCCTTCTTCAGCGCGGTGAACGTCGCCGGATCGGTGTAGTCGCCGTCCACGTATTGCAGAGAGTTCATGAGGTGGTCGAGCGCGGCGGGATCTTCAGCACCGCCGTGCTCGGCCACGCTGGCGCGAATGCGCTCCTTGAGCGAATCGAGGGTCTGGCCGCCACGAGCGACGCCGACGATCGGCACATCGAGACGTCCATGGCGGGCCATCGAGTACAGCGCGGGGATCGTCATCTTGTAACCGAGATCGCCGGTCGCACCGAACCAGCACAGGGAGTCCGCCCGACCCCGACCTCGTTTCGTGTTGGGTTTCACCAGCGACGGTTCGGCGGTCATCGGGCGGGGTCCTTCGAGTTGGCAGACGACGGGTGGGCGGGCTCAGGACTTCTCGGCATGGCCGCCGAACTCCTTGCGCATCGCAGACAGGATCCGGTTCGAGAACTCGGCTTCCTCGCGGGACTCGAACCGGTCGAACAGCGCGGCCGACAGGACGTGGATCGGAACGCCCTCGTCGATGGCGGCGAGCGCGGTCCAGCGACCTTCACCCGAGTCGGACACCCGCCCCGCGAAGTCATCCAACTGCGGGGATTCGGAGAACGCGTGGGCCGCGAGGTCGAGCAACCACGAGGCGACCACGCTGCCCCGGCGCCAGACCTCCGTGACCGCGGGCAGGTCGAACTCGTACTGGTAGTACTGCGGGTCACGCAACGGGGTGGTCTCGGCATCGTGGTCCTGAGTGGCACTGCCCACGTTGGCGTGGTGCAACACGTTGAGGCCCTCGGCGTACGCCGCCATCATTCCGTACTCGATGCCGTTGTGGACCATCTTGACGAAGTGGCCCGCTCCCGCCGGTCCGCAATGGAGATACCCGTTCTCGGCGGTGGACGGGTCGCCAACGCGGCCCGGTGTACGCGGCGCCTCGTCGACGCCGGGCGCGATCGTCCGCAGGATCGGATCGAGGTGCTCGACGATCTCGGTTTCGCCGCCGATCATCAGACAGAAGCCGCGGTCGAGGCCGAACACGCCACCACTCGTCCCGATGTCCACGTAGTGGATGCCTTGGGGCAGCAGCGCGGCGGCCCGATCGACGTCGTCGCGGTAGTACGTGTTGCCACCGTCGATCACGATGTCGCCGTCGGCCATCAAGGCGGCGAGGTCGGTGACGGTCGCACCGGCGAACGCGGCCGGCACCATGACCCACGCGGCGCGCGGCACGGTGAGCTTGGCCACGAAGTCCTCCAGGCTGGTCGCCGCCGTTGCACCCTCGCCCGCGAGCGTCTCGATCATCGCCGGGTCCACGTCGTAGACCACACACTCGTGACCGGCGTGCATGAGCCGCCGAACGAGGTTCGCGCCCATCCGGCCGAGGCCGACCATTCCGAGTTGCATACGTTTCTCCTACTGCGTGCGGAGTCGCCGGTACCGGCGGATCAGGGCGTTGGTCGACGAGTCGTGATCCAACGGTGTGCTCGATTCCAACTCGGGGACGATGCGTTGCGCGAGTTGCTTGCCGAGTTCTACGCCCCACTGGTCGAACGAGTTGATGTTCCAGATCGCTCCCTGGGTGAACACCTTGTGCTCGTAGAGCGCGATCAGTTGGCCGAGCGTGAACGGCGTCAATTCCTCCATCAGGAGCACCGACGACGGATGGTTGCCGGCGAACACGCGGTGCGGCACCTGCGCGTCGGCGACACCGTCGGCGACCACTTCCTCACGCGTCTTGCCGAACGCGAGCGCCTCGGGCTGGGCCAGGAGGTTGGCGACGAGCAGGTCCTGGTGTTCACCGAGTGGCTCGGCGGCGCGGGCCACGCCGATGAAGTCGCACGGGATGAGCTTGGTCCCTTGGTGGATGAGTTGGTAGTAGGCGTGCTGGCCGTTCGTCCCGGCCTGGCCCCAGACGATCGGACCGGTCTGGACCGTGACCGGCTCGCCGTCACGCGTGACCGACTTCCCGTTGCTCTCCATGTCGAGTTGTTGGAGATACGCCGGCAGGTGCGCCAGGTATTGGCTGTACGGAAGGACCGCGACGGTCTCGGCGCCGAAGCAGTTGTCGTACCAGACGCCGATCAAGCCCATGAGCATCGGCAGGTTCGCCTCGATCGGCGCGGTCCGGAAGTGCTCGTCCATGGCGTGGAAGCCCGCGAGCATCGCCCGGAACTGCTCGGGTCCGATCGCGAGCATCACCGGCAGACCGATCGCCGAGTCGAACGAGTACCGGCCGCCGACCCAGTCCCAGAACCCGAACATGTTGTCCGGGTCGATGCCGAACTTCGTCACTTCGGTCGCGTTGGTGGACACCGCGACGAAGTGCTTCGCCACCGCCGCGTCGTCACCGAGTTTCGCCAGTGCCCACTCCCGCGCCGAGTGCGCGTTGGTCATGGTCTCGAGCGTGGTGAACGTCTTCGAGGCAATGACGAAGAGTGTCGTCTCGGGATCGAGATCACGGGTCGCCTCGCGAAAGTCCGAACCGTCGACGTTGGAGACGAATCGATACCGCATGCGCCGGTCGGCGAAGGCGGCGAGCGCGGTGGTCGCCATCCGCGGGCCGAGATCGCTGCCGCCAATGCCGATGTTGACGACCGCGTCGATCCGCCGTCCGGTGTGGCCCGTCCAGGCGCCGCTGCGGACCCGATCCGCGAAGTCGCTCATCCGATCGAGGACGGCATGGACCTCGGGAACGACGTCGACGCCACCCGCCTCGATCACCGCGTCGCGCGGCGCCCGCAGTGCAACGTGCAGCACCGAACGGCCCTCGGTGATGTTGATCGGATCGCCACGGAACATCGCGTCCCGGAGTCCCTCGACCGCCGCCCGCCCGGCGACGGCCGCGAGCAGGCCGATCGTCTCTGCCGTCAGGCGGTGTTTCGAGTAGTCGAGCAAGAGGCCGTCGGCCTCGGCGACGAGCGCCTCGCCCCGCTCCGGATCGGCCGCGAACAGGTCCCGGAGATGCCGGTCACGCAACGTCTCGTGATGCGCGAGCAGCGCCTGCCACTCCGGAGTTTCGCTGATGGTGACCATCGGCCGATTCTGCCACGCGCCCTTCGCCGGACCGGTCACCCCAGCTCGACGAGGCGGCGGAGGCCGAGGGTGTCGAGGAGGTCGGTGAGTTGCGCGGTGAGCCACGACATGCGGTTCAGCAGCAACAGGACCCCGAAGAAGATGAGCACGACAGCCGAGATCAGGGTGATGGTGCGGGAGTGCCGCCGCAGGAACTTGAGCGCGCCGGCCGAGGCGCCGAACGCCATCCCCACCGCCAGGAACGAAACCCCCATCCCGATGGAGTAGGCCGCGAGCAGGGAGACCGCACGCGCCGACGTCTGGGTCGCGGCGGCACTGAACACCGCGGCCAGGACCGGGCCGAGGCACGGCGACCAGCCGAACCCGAACGCGGCGCCGATGATCGGTGCGCTCGCCCACCCGAACCGACGGCTCGCGTGGAACCGCTTCTCCGGATAGAGACGCGGTGCCATCAAGACCTGCGAGCCGATGAGGTACAACGCCATCACGATGATCAGCGCGCCGGATACGCGCGTGAGCGTCGCCTGGTTGTCGAACGCGGCCTGGCCGATCGCACTCGCCGCGAGCCCCAGGATGGTGAAGACGGTGCCGAAGCCCAGGGTGAAGAGGGCGGTCGTGCCCACGATCTGGCCGAAGTTGGCCCGCTCCCCCGCTTCGAGCTCAGGGATCGAGACCCCGCTCACCATGCTCAGGTAGCCCGGGACCATCGGGAGCACGCAGGGCGAGAGGATCGAGACGATCCCGCCGCCGAACGCGACGACGATCCCGACGCTGGCCGCCGACACTGCGAGGAACACGCCGTGAGGTTACGGCGAGCCCTTCATCCAACTTGCGTCGCAAACCCG
>JBDUBS010000175.1:0-7692 GCA_040003875.1 Acidimicrobiia bacterium
GTTCTCGATGACGCCGCTGTGTACGTAATCGTTCTCGAGGCAGTCGTCGTGGGATGCGATCACGTGCACGTGCCGGACGGTCCAGTCGGTGGCCTGGCCTCCGTTGGCGTCCTTCGGCTTGAGCGAGTCGCCCTCGTTCGCGATCACGACGTCCTGTACGGTCATCTTGGGTTCAGACCAGCGCAGACCCGAGCGGTGGTGCCACAGATCCCACGAGTCGTTCATCGGCCACTCGCCGACGATGGTGCCTCCGAGCCAGCAGGTCCCGGTGCCCGTCCCGAGCAGGTTCACCGCGTAGTCGCCCACATCCTTCGATCGCCACAACGCGTTGCGGGCGTCGATCGTGGTTCCGGTCGGAATGTCGAGCGTCAGCGCCTTCTGGTCACCGACGAGCGGGATTCCGCCACCACAGCCCGGACCGGGGACGGGTGCGGGGATCGGGGGCGGCGGGGTCGACGGCGGGGGATTCGGGACCGGTGGAGTGGTGGTGGGGGTCGCAGCTACGCACCGCGCGGTCCGCTGGTCGATGAGGTCGAAATGGTCGCCGTCGCAGTGGACGATGGTGCCGGCGCGGACCGTTGGATCCTCGGTGGCCGCGGAGCGGACCGGGGAACTCCCCGAGGCCAGTGTCGCGAGGGACACTCCGGCCACGACCAGCCCGCCGAGGGCTTGGTGCCGTCGCCGACGCCGGACCCGCTGTCGGGCAGTGGTGATCACGGATCCGGGAAGAACGGTCATCTCCAGCTCCTTCGGCCGATTTGCCGATCAGGGTTCCAGCGCCGCGCGTGCCCGGAAACGGCCAATCCGAAACAACAGCCCGCGCGCGACCACTCTTCGTGGCCGGGTCCGGAACCTTCGTGGACGGAGGGTCAGGAGACGGGTGCCTCGATCGCCACGGTCGCGGCGACCTCGGGGTGTTCCCGTAACCAGTGCGCAACGAACGAGCATTGGGGGACCACAACGAGCTCCTCTGCCCGCGCGTGTTCGACCGCGGCGCGCGCCAATGCACTGCCGACACCTCGGCCGCTGACGGCGTCCGGGACGAGCGTGTGCGCGGCGATGAACCGGCCGTCGCGTCGTTCGTACTGGAGCTCGGCCTCATGACCGTCGATGTTGACGACGAGACGATGTTCGCGAGGGTGGTCCCAGACTACGGGGCGGGTCGAGTTGCTCACGCGGGTTCTCGGTTCGGTCGAACGACGGTCATTGTCACCAGAGTTCCCACTCGGCGGCGCGTCGAAACGTGGTTCCTCGTCGCTCATCGGCCGCGGAAGTCGGGATCGCGCCGCGCTCGGGCCGCGCGGCCGTATTCCTTGAAGTCGTCCGAACGGCTCGAGACCTCCATCGCCCAGGCCTCGTCGAGGAGGTGGCGGTCGACGTCCGCGGTGAGCGCGCGATGGAGCAAGACCTTGGTGGCACCCAGCGCGACCGTGGGCCCGGCGGCGAGTCGGTCGACGAGTTCGGCGCTCGCAGCATCGAGGTCGGACTCGGGCACGCACCGGTGGACGAGACCCCAGTCGACGGCATCAGGACCCGTGACCTTGGTGCCCAGCAGCAGCATTTCGCGGGCCCGGGCGACGCCGGCGAGGCGCGGGATCAGCCACGATGCGCCGCTGTCGGGTGTGAACCCGAACTCGGTGAACGGAGCCCAGAGGCGGGCGTCGTCGGTGACGATCGTGAAGTCGGACGCGAGTGCGAGGTCGAGACCGAGCCCGATCACCCACCCGCGGGCACTGCACACGATGGGCACCTGCACCGTGAGCATCGCGGTGACGAGCCGGTTCACGTGGGCCTGCATCCGCCGGCTGATCGAACTCGCGCGCGGCTTCTCGCCGTCGGCGTCGCCGACACGGTCACCGAGGTCGAACCCCGAGCAGAAGTGGTCGCCGGTGCCGACGAGGTGGATCACCCGTACCGACTCGTCGCTCCCGGCCGCATCGATGATGTCGACGAGCGCGTAGACGATGGGATCGGTGACGGCGTTGCGCCGCTCGGGCCGGTCGAGACAGAGCCGAAGCACGGGTCCGTCGTGGCTGACGATGAGACCGGCAGGGACGGTGGGGTAGGGCTTCATGCGGTCTCCTCGGCGGCGAAGCGCGCCGCGAGCGCGTCGAGCGCCTCCTGACAATTCGTGGCGTGACCCGGTGGGTCGGGGAGGCGCGCCGGGCCGTGTTCCCGCGACGGCAGGAGGATCGTGGCGTGCCCGGGCGTGGTGGTGTCGCCCCGCTGGTTCTCACCCCACAGGTCGAGATCGACGGCGGGTCGATCATCATCGGCGAGGTACCGACGGGTCACCCGCCCCCGCATCCAGTGCGTGTCGCCGACGTAATTGAACTTGCGGAACTGACAATCGAGTTTCCACAACCACGCGTCGTCGCCCATCCAATCGGTGCAGAGGTGGATCAACCACGTCTCGCGCATCCGGCCGTAGTCGTAGCTCGTGGGGTTGCCCGCGGCGCGAGCCCACTCGGGATCCCAGTGCACCCGTTGCTGCACGTCGGGGATGTTGAGCGCGTCGGGACGGAAGAAGCGGGGCATGCGCCGGCGCTGATCGGACGCGA
The DNA here is from genome assembly GCA_040003875.1 of Acidimicrobiia bacterium. GTDB lineage: Bacteria > Actinomycetota > Acidimicrobiia > IMCC26256 > JAENVU01 > JAENVU01. The sequence continues at coordinate 2,562 of JBDUBS010000175.1, forward strand.
GCCGCAATGCCTTCACGCCGTAGAGGCCCATGCCCATGCCCGTATGCCACACCACCATGTCGGTGACGCGCATCGGTCCCTTGACGATCGGTCCGAGTTCGTCGCCCTCGGCCACGTCCTCCCAGAGTCTTGGTGTCGCGCCCCGACGACGGTCGCGCTCGGCGGCCACGCTCTCGTCGATCGCCGCGATCTCGGCGTCGGTGTACGGACGGATCTCGATACCGTCGTTCTGCTTACGCTCGGCGGCCTTCTCGCGCTCGGCGCGGATCATCAGGCGGTATTGGCCTGCGAGGACCGGACCGTCGACCGCGGCGAACACCTCGCCGAACCACTCGTGGACCGCGCGCCCGGCGAACTCGCCCATCTTGTCGTGCACTCCGACCAGTGCATTGCGACGCACGACGTGCGTGCCGGGCCGGAGCGGATTCCACCACTCCCGGAACGATCCCGAATAGAAGGCGTGTACGCCGCCGAGGGGGTCGCCCTTCATCGCCGCGCGGACATCGTCGGGGAGGCGGTGCACTTCGTCCTCGCCGATGAGAGTGTCGCCACCAACGAGGTGCGGCGGCGCGATGGGTCCGCCCCAACGGGTACCCGCGGCGTAGCTGGGGTCGCACCACAACGGGTTGTCGTCGCCGTAGGCCTCGGCCACGTGCCGGAACGCATCCTCGTTCGGCACGCGGTAGTGGGGTGGTTGCGTGTGAGGACGCGCGATCCCGATGCGCGCCCGGAGGGCGGCGATGCCGACGTCGGTGATGGCATCTGCCATGGGGATCCCTCGGGTTGGTACTCGGAACGCGCGGGCGATTCGCGACCGTCGGACTCTAGATAATGTGCCCGCGCCGCACCTTCTGCGGACCTCGGACCAGGAGACGAAGTATGGACGCGAGCGCTTTCCGCTACGACGGCAAACGGGCACTCGTCGTCGGCGGTGCCACCGGGATGGGCGCGGCGACCGCCGCGCTGGTCCAGGACCTCGGCGCCGACGTCGTCGTCATGGACCGCGTGCCGGTCGAGCGGGAAGGGATGCGGTCCATCACCGTCGACCTCAGCGACCGGGCGAGCATCGACGCTGCGATCGACGATTGTGGGGGCCCGATCAACGCCCTGTTCTCGTGCGCCGGGGTGGCCGACGGCACGCCCGGGATCGAGAAGATCAACTTCATCGGTCACCGCCACCTCATCGAGCGCGCGCTGGAAGCCGGGCTCCTGCCCCGCGGCTCGGCGATCGGGATGATCTCTTCGGCGGCCGGACTCTCGTGGGAGGCGAACCTCGGGTTGGTCAAAGAGTTCCTCGACACGCCCGACTTCGACACGGCGGTCGAGTGGATCGCCGAGCACAAGAAGGCTGATTACATGTGGAGCAAGCAGGCCATGTGCGGCTACGTGGCGCGTGAGGCGTTCCCGATGCTGCAGCGCGGTATTCGCATCAACGCGATCCTGCCCGGTCCCACCGACACCCCGCTCGCTCGTGCCAACGCCGAGACGTGGCTCGGCTTCGGTGCCGACTACCGCGAGGCCACCGGCGTCGAGGCGTCGACCCCCGATGAGCAGGCCGGCCCGCTCGCGTTCCTCTGTAGCGACGCGGCCGCGTACCTCAACGGCGTCACCGTGATCACCGACGCGGGTTACTGCAGTTCGGGCATCACCGGCTCGTTCCCCGACGCCACCCCCGTCGTCGATTTCCTGTACGGCAGATACTGAATGGTGGAACCCGTCGCGCTCGATCGATCGTCCTCGGACGAGGAGATACGTCGTCGGGTCGGGGAGTGGGTGGAGGAGTACGTGCCGCGGGCGTGGCGGGAGGCGGCGGCGGAGGGGCGGGACGCGATCCGTGCCGTCCGGCCGCGCGCCGCGTACGAGGCCTGGTACCCGTCGTTCGCGGCGAGTGGGCTCGCGGTGGCCACCTGGCCCGTCGAGTACTGCGGTCTCGACCTCACACCCGACCAGGCGCGGGTCGTGGAATCGGTGCTCGCGCCGTACAACCTCGGCCGCTTGAATCCGCTCGGCCTCAACTCCGCGGCACCGGCGCTGTTCGCGTACGGGACGGAGGCGCAGCGACTCCGGTTCCTGCCGCCGATGGTGCGGGACGAGGAACGGTGGTGCCAGTTGCTCTCGGAACCGGGTGCGGGTTCCGATCTCGCGTCGCTGGCGACCCGTGCCGTCCTCGACGGTGACGAGTGGGTGCTCAACGGGCAGAAGGTCTGGACCACATGGGCCCACTTCAGCGACTTCGCGGTGTGCCTCGCACGGAGCGACCCGACGCGTCAGAAACGACAGGGGCTCACCTACTTCATCGTCGACCTCCACGCGCCTGGGGTCACGGTTCGGCCACTGCGCCACCTCGGCGGCGAGGTCGACTTCAACGAGGTCTTCCTCGATGACGTCCGCATCCCCGACGACTATCGAATCGGGGGAACCGGCGACGGTTGGCGCGTCGCCGGATCGAGTCTCGCCGGCGAGCGCCAGATGGTGTCCGGCGCCGGGTCGGGTGGCGTCGACCGCATCGGCGGCCGGGGGGTCGAGCACGTGATTGCCCGGACCGTTGCGTTGGGTCGGAGCGGGGAAGCACTGGTGCGACAGCGGGTGACGTCGGTGTACGCGGAGGAGCGGGTCCGGGAGATGACCAACCAGCGCGTGCGGGCGGTGGTGCAGGGCGGAGGCACACCCGGTGCGGCGGCGTCGATCGGCAAGGTCCACCAGGGTGCGCTCAACCAGCGCATCCAGATGGTGGCCGCCGACCTGCTGGGCGCCGACGCCATCGCGTGGGGAGGTGACACGGAGTACCAGGACGGCATGCCCCCCGAGATCCGGGGCATGCTGAGGTCCCGGGCCAACACCATCGAAGGTGGGACCACGGAAGTGAACAAGAACATTCTCGGCGAGCGGGTGTTGGGCCTGCCGCGCGAACCGGATCCGTGGTCCGACGCCCCGTGGGAGGAGGTGCCGCGGTCATGACCGACTACGAGCACCTGGTGGTGGAACGACACGGTCCCGTCGGTTGGTTGATCAACGACCGTCCCGACCAGTTGAACGCGATGAACAGCGCGATGCGGGACGAGTTCGCGCTCGCGTGGCGCGAACTCGACGCCGACCCCGACGTACGCGTGATCGTGCACACCGGGAACGGGCGCGCGTTCCAGACCGGGGCCGACGTCTCCGAGGTGGCGACCGACGGTCAGGGCATGGAGCGGTACCGCGATTCGGTGGAGCAGTTCGACCTTCACTTCACGGCCTGGCACCAACAAGTGTGGAAGCCCGTCATCACGGCAGTCAACGGGCTCTGCGCGGGGGGTGCGTTCCATTGGGTGGCCGATGCCGACATCGTGATCGCGGCGAGCGACGCGCAGTTCTTCGATCCGCACGTGTCGGTGGGTCAGGTGGTGGCGATCGAGGCGATCGGGCTCATGCGCAAGATGCCGGTCGAGGCCGTGATGCGTATGGCGTTCATGGGTAAGTACGAGCGGCTCTCGGCCCACCGGGCGCTCCAACTCGGGATGATCTCCGAGGTGGTGGACCCGCCCGGACGGTTGCGGGAGCGGGCCCAGGAACTCGGCGAGACCATCGCCCGGAACTCGCCGGCCGCGATGGCCGCGACGAAGAAGGCATTGTGGGCCGCCCTCGAACTCGGCCTCACCGATGCGTGTCGGGTCGGGGCAGGACACCTCGTGGGCATGTGGGGTCACCCCGACCAGGACGAGGGACCTCGGGCGTTCGCCGAGAAACGCGATCCGGTGTGGCAACCACCGGCGTGAACCTCGCGTCGCTCCTCCTCGACCACCCGTTCGGCGACGACGAGCCCTTGCTCCATTCGATGGACCGGACGATGACGGCCGGCGAGGCGCGGACTGCGGCCCGCCGGGTTGCCGACGAGTTGGGCGGAGTGTCGGGACGCGCGGTGGGGGTGGCGTTGCCGAACGGCCCTGACCTCGTCGTCGCAATGATGGGCATCTGGATCGCGGGCGGCGTGTACATCCCGGTCAACCCGCGTCTTCCGGTCGGCGAAGTCGCGGCAGTGATGAACCAGACGGCGCCGGTCGCCATGATCGCCGCTGCCGGTGTCGATCGTCTGGTGAGTCAACGCACCTATGACGAGGGCATTGCGTTCGTCACGTGGACGTCGGGCACCACCGGAGCACCCAAGCCGATCCACCATCGGCACGCGGGATACGTGGAACTCCTGGATCGCGTACTCGAACCGTTACGCGGTGGCGGAGCGACTCGTCGACCTCCGAGCCCGAACCTCATTCCGGTGTCGATGACCCTCAACGCGGGGCTCTACAACGCGTTGTTCGGGCTCCGGGCCGGCGCCGCACTGGTCATCATGGACCGCTTCGAACCCCACGACCTCGCCACCCTGGTGCAGCGGCACCAGATCCGATCGACGGTCCTGCCGCCTGCGGCGATGGTGGCGCTCACCGACTCCGACATCGAGTCGCTCGAGCCGCTGAAGTACGTGCGGTCCATCACCGCGCCGCTCTCGCCGCTGCACGCGCGCCGCTTCGCCGATCGCTTCTCGGTGTTCGTGCTCAATGGCTACGGCCAGGCCGAGATGGGCGAGGTGATCGGCTGGACCGCGGCCGACGCACGTGAACATCCTGAGCAACTCGGCGCCGTGGGCCGCCCGCATCCGGGAGTCGACATCCGGATCGCCGCGGACGGTCACCTCTGGGTGCGTCCGCCGAACGCCGCCGCCGGCATCGCCGACCGTACGGATGCCGAGGGTTACATCGACACCGGCGACCTCGCACGCGTCGACGCCGACGGGTTCGTCTGGATCGAAGGGCGGGCCGGTGACGTGATCAACCGCGGCGGCAACAAGGTGCATCCGGAGGCGGTGGAGGAAGTGCTGCGCTTGTCGCCGGCCGTCGACGACGTCGCGGTGGTGGCCCGACCCGACGATCGCCTCGGCGAGGTACCGGTCGCGTGCCTGGTGGGCCGACCGGTCGACGACGCGGTACTGGACGCGCTGTGTCGAGATCATCTCGTCGCGTACAAGGTTCCGGTCGCGTTCGTCTGGATGGAGGCGCTGCCCCACAACGAGATCGGCAAGATTCTCCGCCCCGAACTCACCCGGCGTTTGTCACTTTGAGGACGGCGGGGTCAACCGGTCGTTGCAACGAGTGGGGCG
>JBDUBS010000316.1:0-2312 GCA_040003875.1 Acidimicrobiia bacterium
GACAAGATGAGCTTCAACATGGACGAGGCGGAGTGGGACGCCGTCGTCGACGTTCACATGAAGGGCCACTTCACCACCAGCCGGTTCGCGGCGGCCTACTGGCGCCAACAGAGCAAGGACACCGGCGGTCCGGTGGCCGGCGCCATCGTGAACACCGCGAGCGAGTCGGGCCTGTACGGCAACGCTGGACAGGTCAACTACGCCGCGGCCAAGGCCGGCATCGCGTCGATGACCATCGTGATGGCGCGCGAGTTGGAGCGCATCGGTGTACGTGTCAACGCGATCGCGCCGGTCGCGCGGACGCGTCTGACCGAGGCCGTCGCCGGCGAGTTCATGAACCAGAGGGAGGGCGACTTCGACCGCTTCGCCCCCGAGAACGCCGCCGCGATGGCGGTGTGGCTCGCGTCGCCCGACTCGCTCGGCATCACCGGTCAGGTCTTCGCGGTGGGCGGTGGCAAGGCGCAGTTGCTCCAGGGCTGGCGACCGGCCACGGAGGTCGCCGCCACCGACGTGTGGTCGCTCGACTCGCTCACCGCGGCCCGGGACCAACTGACCGGCGGTCGCGATACCGGCGTGCCGCCGTTCATGCCACCGCTCGAGGGCTGAGCCCGTCCCGTGCACCTCGATTGGGGACCTGACGTCGATGCGTTCCGCGCCGAACTCAGCGGGTTCCTCGACGAGTACACCCCGGCGCAGGCGCGCGTCCGCCGCGACTTCACGGGTGGTGAGGGACCCGAGATCATCCCCGAGTGGGCACGTGAATGGCAGGCGACGCTGTTCGATCACGGCTGGATGATCCCTGGGTACCCACCCGAACTCGGCGGGCGCAACGCCACCGCCATCCAGACGCTCGTGTACCTCGAGGAGATGGCGGCGCGCGGCGTACCGCGATCGCTCCACTTCCCCGGCTACGCGATCGTGGCCCCGAGTCTGCTCGACGTCGGCACCCCCGAGCAGCAGGCGCTGGCGCCCGCCGCGATCCGGGGCGACACCGTGTGGTGCATCGGGATGAGCGAACCCGACGCCGGTTCGGACCTCGCGGGCCTCCAGACGCGCGCGGTCCTCGACGGCGACCGGTTCGTCGTCAACGGCCAGAAGGTCTGGACCTCGTACGCGATGGTGGCGGAGAAGTGCTTCCTCTACGTGCGGACCGATCCCGATGTCCCGAAGCACAAGGGAATCTCGCTCCTCATCGTCGACATGGACACGCCCGGCATCGATATCCGCCCCCTCACCCACATCAACGGCAATGCCGACTTCGCCGAGGTGTTCCTGACCGACGTCGAGGTCCCGGTCGACCGGCTCGTCGGCGATCTCAACCACGGCTGGCAGATCACCCAGGGCTCACTCGCGCACGAGCGCGCCGGTCTCTGGGTCGAAGGGGTGGCCCGCCTCGAACAGACCGTCACGGGCCTGGTCGATCTCGCCCATCGCCGCGGCGTCGCGAACGACCCCATCGTGCGGCGCCGCATCGCGGAGGGGTATCAACGGGCGATGAGCCTGCGCGCCCTGGGGTACAAGGGGTTCACGAGCTTCGCCCAGGGTGCGTCGGCACCGGAGCACTCCTACATGAAGCTCGCGAGTTCCGAACTCGGTCAGGACCTCTACGAGCTCGGGATGGAGATCCAGGGTGCGTACGGACCCGTGACCGACGAGGAACGGGGCGAGGAAGCCGGCCGCTGGGCCCTCAGTTTCTTCGTCAGCTTCGCCAACACGATCGCGGGCGGCACCAGCGAGATTCAACGCAACATCATCGCCCAGCGCGTGCTCGGACTCCCCCGCGCCTGACGCCGCCGTCGACGACGCTCAACCGGCGTCGTAGGAGATGCCGTGTCCGACGCGGATCCGGTTGCCCGAGGGATCCGCGAACGCGAACTCGCGCATACCCCATGGCTCGTCCTCGATCACGGTGACGTCGACGCCGGCCGCCGTCAGGCGCGCGTGCCACGCGTCGGCATCGGGGACGGCGAGGTAGCACCCGGCTCGGTTGGTGACGGACGTGACATCGGTGGCGCCGAGGTCGAACACGCTCACATTCTCGTACTCCACGAAGGCGAAGCCCTCGCCCGGATCCCCGTTCGCGTCGCGGTAGATCCGCACGTCGAACCCGGCCCGCTCGTAGAACGAGACTGCGGCCGCGATTTCGACGACGGGCAACGTCGGGGTCGACGTGACGCCGAGGCGCGCGGCGAGCGCGTCGACGCACTCCCGACACAACCGGACGTCGTCACGGCGAGCGAGCACCACGGATGGTCGATCTCGGCCACAGCAGGAGCAAAGCATTCGGGCCGACGGTATCGGACCCGGCTCGG
>JBDUBS010000533.1:0-7670 GCA_040003875.1 Acidimicrobiia bacterium
CGGGATCGGGAACACCATCGACTTCGGTGCGATGGTGCGAGCGGTGAACCCGCCGTGGCCGAAGGTAGGGATGGCGATCACCCGTTGCCCGAGCAAGGAGTCATCGACCCCGTCGCCGAGCCCGGCCACGGTCCCGCTCACCTCGGCCCCGGGCGTGAAGGGCAGCGGGGGCTTCACCTGGTACTCCCCGCGACACATGAGCACGTCGGGGAAGTTCAGCGATGCCGCCGCCACCTCGACCAGCACTTCGTCGGGACCCGGTGTGGCCTCCGCGACGTCGTCGAGTTGCAGCACCGTCTCGGGCTCGCCCAGCTCGTGCACTCTCCATGCCTGCATGGGCCGGATCGTACGCAACTCGGGTCAAGAATCCACGCTGCGCCGGGGTGGGTCCTTGACCCAAGTCGTGGGGGGTGCCGTAAGTTCCTGGCATGGGCCAATGGACACGAGACGAGATCGAGACCGCGTACGCGCACTACCGCGACACCGCGAAGCGGTGCGGCAACGGCGGGCAGCGTTGGGACGAATGGGCTGACCTGTTCACCGAGGACGCGGTCTACCACGAGCACCTCTACGGGAAGTTCGAAGGACGCGAGGCGATCCGCACCTGGATCCAGACCACGATGAACGAGTTCCCGAACAACGAGATGACCGACTTCCCGGCTGAGTGGTACGTGATCGACGAGGAGAAGGGGTGGGTCCTGGCCGCGGTCTGGAACCGGATGCAGGACCTCGGCGACGGTGAGGTGTACCAGGCGATCAACTGGTCTCGGCTCGACTACGCCGGCAACAACCAGTGGTCCTACGAAGAGGACATCTACAACGTCGAGGAGTTCGCGGTGATGGTCAAGGCGTACCTCGAGGCGCGCAGGGCAGGTTCCGGCACCAGCCGATAACGTCCGCCGCGAGCCGCACGACCCAGGGGGTAACCAATGCGCGCAGCCATGTTCACGGGAACGATCGACCTCTCCGTCGAGGACGTCACACCGCTCGACCCCGGTCCCGGAGACGTCGTCGTGCGCATCGGTGCGAGCGGCGTGTGTCATTCGGACGTCTCGGCCGCCAACGGCACGCTGCCCACCCCTGCGCCGTGCATCCTCGGCCACGAGGGTGCCGGCGTCATCGAGTGGGCCGGCGCGGAAGTCACCCGGGTGAAGGTCGGCGATCACGTCATCGCGTCGTTCGTCCCGGCGTGTGGCAACTGCTTCTTCTGCCTCCGCGGCCAGAGCAACCTGTGCACGCTGGGCAACGAAGTGTTCGGGACCCCGAAGGCCACACGCGCCGACGGGAGCGTTGCCATCAGCATGACCGGGCTCGGGACTTTCGCCGATCAGATGACCTGCCACCAGGCGAACGTCGTGAAGGTCGACACCGAACTCCCCGACTCGCAGCTCGCCCTCATCGGCTGCGGCGTGACCACCGGCGTCGGTGCTGCGCTCAACACCGCGCAAATCGTCCCGGGCTCGACGGTCGCCGTCATCGGCTGCGGCGGCGTGGGCCAGGCCGTCATCCAGGGTGCGCGCATCGCAGGCGCGGGCCGAATCTTCGCGATCGACCCGGTCGAGTTGAAACGCAAGACCGCCGAGGCCTTCGGGGCGACGGATCTGATCGACCCCGGTGCCGGCGACGCGGTCGCGCAGATCAAGGAACTCACCGGCGGCATCGGCGCCGACTACTCCTTCGAGGTCATCGGGCTACCCGAGACGATCACCCAGGCGTACGCGATGGCACGGCGCGGCGGCACCGCGGTGGTGGTCGGTATGCCGAAGTGGGACTCGCAGGTGACCCTGCCGGGCTTCGAACTGTTCTACGGCGAGAAGAAGCTGCTCGGGTGCGTGTACGGGTCTTCCCAGGTTCGTGCCGACTTCCAGCGCTTCGTCAATCTGGTGGAGACCGGTCGGCTCGATCTCGGCCCGATGGTGTCGGCCGAGATCGGGCTCGACGACGTCAACGACGCCTTTCGCGCGATGCAGGCCGGAGAAGTCATCCGCTCGGTCATCACGCATACGTAGCGTCGGGCGGCGCTCAGCGCGCGACGTCCCGGAAGCGGTAGACGACCGCCCGATCACCGCGTTTCTCCAACCCCGTGAACCGCTTCCACAGGCGTGGGTGCCTTCCTGTCCACCGCTGCACTGCCGCCAACCCGCCGGTGGTCGGGATCGCGGCCCGGGTGCGCTCGGCAAAGGCCCGATCGCGACGGGACAACTGGTCGTACGCCGCGATCACTTCGTAATGCGCGTCGTGGTCATAGCGCTCGATTTCCTTGTTCACGGCGACGACGACGCGCGACCGGGCCTGCGCGCGCGTCACCACGTGACCGGCGCCCACCTGCCACTCGTACTGGCGCGTGCGACCGGCGCGCAGTCCGGCGTGATCGAGCGCGAGCAGGATCCCGGTCGTCACCGAACCGGAGTCGAAGCTCGGCGCCGACTCCACGAGGATTGGCGAAGGGAGGCGTCGGGCCGCGGCCACGGTGGCGGCCTGCACGCCTCCCACGAGTTGGCCGGCATCCGAGACGAGAGGCGCGCCGATCGTGTCAGCAGTCGCAGCTGTCGCCAACACCATCGCGCTGAGCGCACATACGACGAACCCGATGCGTCGGATCGCCGGAGCGGTGCCAGCCGAACGCAGGACGCCCATGCACGTCCACCCGATCGCGAGCCACGCGACCGCTCCGACCAACCACGTCCACAGCACCACGTAGGGGTAAGGCTCCCCGACCACTTGCGCGGTCGCCACCCACGCAACCACCGCAAGTCCCAGCGCGACGAGACCCAGCGACCACGCCGGTTGGTCTCGACGCCGACGCGCGACAACGACCGCGACTCCGAGGAGGAGCAGCGTCCACGGGACGCGCCACGACGGATCGAGACCGCCCCCACCGAATGGGTTCAGCTGCTCGGGGCCCGCCATCCACGGCGCCGGGATCGCGAGTTGCGCCCCCACGATCCGGGCGGCTCGCGACCAACCGGTGACATCGGGATGCGAAGCGGACCAATAGCGCCAGAGGGCACCGAGATTGCCCCCATGCGCATGGGTGGCGTCGATGATCGGCGGGATCCACATCACCACGCCGACCGCGATCGCGACCAACGCGAGTCGGACCGGACGGAGCACGCGTCCCCGAGTCGCGGCGACCCCGATGACGGCGGTCGCGACCACGATGGCGACCGCGGCGAGCGGGGCCGTGCCGAGATGGGTCTGCACTACCCACGATGCGACACCCACCGCCACCGGCAGCAGGAACGCGTCGCCGCACGCGATGCACCACAGCACCAGCACCAGCACCAGCGACGGCATCACGATCATGTACGGGTTCCAAGCGGATTGGAGCACTTCCCCGCCCAACGCCCGGGTCAGCGCCATCAGCACCACGAGTCCCAGCGCGGCCCCGGCTACCCCGCCTCGCCGCCACAGCAGGAGTGTCGCACCGACGAGGAACAGACCGTTGACGAGCGCGCTCGCGCCGAGCAGCGCCGGACCGTCGGCACCGAAGGCGCGGTACGGAAGGGCGAGGGTGGCGAAGAGCAGAGGGCCTGGGTGGTTCCAGTTGAACCGGGAGTAGGGACCAACGAGCGGGCTGTGCGCGGTCCCGATGTCGCGGACACGGAGCTCGATGAGGGCGAGATCCGAACTCGCGTGGTAGTGCAGCCCGAGCGCGTGGACGACGAGCACGGCCATGGGAACCACGACGATCAGACCGAGCAGCACCAGCGCGAGCGGATGCAAGGTACGCGAACGGTCGCGCGCTTCGGTTGGCTCGCTTCTACTCACCGCTCGGAGCGTAGATCCACCCGCAGTGGCGGAGGCGAGCAGCTCGGGAGCAAGCGTCAGGAGCGCGAGCTGACGTGCCGAAACGCCGGACAGCCGTTCGCGAGCCCAGCCTGCGGAGCGAGCAGTCTCGAAGCGAAACCCACGTCACCACCACCGCTCGGGAGCGTGACCGGCGAGACAATCAGGACGTGACGTCTTTGCGGCGGAACCACCAGAGGCCGATGCCGACGAACACGATCACGTACGGGATCTGCGCCACGACGTTGCGAACCATGTCGCCACCGAAGTCCGCGCCGCGGAACAGGTCCGCCCAGGCGCCGTTGTAGAACGTCGGGAAGCCGTACCGGATCGGACCGATCGAATCGATCGCGCCGAGGATCGACGTCACGATGTACAGGCCGACGCCGCCCATGATCGCGCCGGCCGAGTTGTCCATCATCGTCGAGAGCATGAAGGAGAACGCGGCGACGCCGGCGATCCCCCACGACGCGAGCAGACCCGCCAGCACGATGTTCCCGAGGATGGAGCCGACCGACATCGAGATGCCCAACACTGGGATCGAGAGCCCTTCGTACCCGAACGCGATGCCACCGGCGATGAGGCCCGACACGAGGATCAGCGCCGTCGCGAGTACCGAGTAGCAGGCCGCCACGATCAACTTGGCCGCAAGGAAACGGCCGCGCCCGATCGGACGGGTGAGCAGGAATCGCAGGTTGCCCCAGCCCGCTTCGCTCGCGATGGCGTCGCCGGCGAAGAGGCAGAAGATCACCACGAGGAAGAACTCGCTCATCACCCGGAGCGTCGCGATCGGCACGAGGAGCCCGGACTTCGACGCGAGGTAGAAGAAGCGGACGCCGCCGTCCCGGCCACCGCCACCGCCACCGCCGCGGTCGGTGAGGCTCGGCGGATTCGCCTTCAGTGCGATCGTGATGATGATCGGGACCAGGATCACGAAGCCGAGCGCGACCCACGTACGCGGGCGACGCAGCTGCTTGATCAGCTCTACTCGGATGAGGCGCAGCATCAGGCCCCCTTCCCGACGTGGCGTTCGGTCTCTTCGCCGACCAGTCCGAGGAACGCCTCTTCGAGCGCGTGGCGCGAGGTGACGGTCTGGACACCGATACCGGCGCCCACCAGCGCAGCCACGAGCGCGGGGCGGGTCGCGCCGGCGAGGCGCACCACCAACCCGGGTGACTCGTCGATCACCCCTTCGACCCCGGGGAGGCCTTCGAGCACGGTCTGTGCCCGGGCGGAGTCGTCCACCTCGATGTAGGCGGACGCACCGGCGGCGACGAGCTCGGCGACGGTGCCGGTCGCAACCAACTTCCCGCGGTCCATCACCACGGCGTGGGAGCAGATCTGTTCAATCTCGGAGAGGATGTGACTCGAGAGCAGCACCGTCCGGCCCTCTTCGCCCACGCGCCGCAGCAGCTCGCGCACGGCCCGCATCTCCTGCGGGTCCAGACCGTTGGTGGGCTCGTCGAACACGAGCAACTCGGGCCGGCCGAGCAGCGAGCGAGCGATCCCGAGGCGCTGGCGCATCCCCTGGGAGTACGTCTTGACCTTGCGGTTGATCGCGTCACCGAGGCCGGCGACGGCGAGCGCACCGTCGACGTCGGCATCGGTGAAGCGGTCGCCGCCGGCCTCCCAGTAGCTCTTGAGGTTGGCGATGCCGCTGAGATGGGGAACGAACGACGCGTGCTCGATCATCGTGCCGACCCGCCGCAACTCCGGACTGCCGGGACGCACCGACTCGCCGAAGAGTCGCGTTTCGCCACCGTTGGGATGGACGAGGCCGACGAGCATCCGCAGCGCCGTCGTCTTGCCGGCACCGTTCGGACCGAGCAGACCGCACACCTGGCCGGCCTGCACCTCGAAGTCGAGATGATCGACTGCGAGCACCGAGCCGTAATGCTTCGAAAGGTCGCGAACCGCGACCGGGGCTGGAGACATGAGTCCGGACGCTACGCCGGGTGGCGTTCGGGTCCGACCCCGAACCCGTGAGGAACCTGTGAAGCCGGGGATAGGGTCCGCGAGTGGCGACCGAACCCGAACGATTCCAACGCTGGCTCCAGGGGGGTGGCGCTGGTAACCACGATGCCATACCTGCCGCCACGGTGATCCTCCTCCGCGACACCGACGCCGGGCTCGAAACGTTGATGTTGCGCCGGAACTCGAAGCTCGCGTTCGGCGGCATGTGGGTGTTTCCCGGTGGGCGCGTGGATGCCGACGACCACGTCGACGGCACTCACGACTTCGATGCGGCCCGACGCGCCGCGGTGCGGGAGGCGCGGGAGGAGTCCGGGCTCGTCGTCGACCTCGACTCGCTCGTCGCGCTGTCGCACTGGACGCCACCACCCCAGACGCCGAAGCGCTTCTCGACCTGGTTCTTCGTCGCGCCCGCACCCGAGGGCGAGGTCACGATCGACGACGGCGAGATTCACGAACATCAATGGGTCTCGCCCGGCGGCGCACTCGCCCAGCGCGACGGTGGTGAGATCGAGCTCGCACCGCCCACGTGGGTGACACTCCACACTCTGGCCCGATCCGCGACCGTGCGTGACGCGCTCGCGGCCGCGGCCGTCACCGCTCCCCCGCGGTTCGTGACCAGGATCGCCTTCGAGGAAGGGCGGATGGTGGCCATGTGGGAAGGCGATGCCGGCTACGAGAGCGGCGATTCCTCCGTCCTCGGACTCCACCACCGGCTGATCATGGTCGCGGGCACCTGGAGCTACGAGCGGAGCGAAGAACTCGATGGCTGACGCGCGCCTCTCGGAACTCGGCTTCTACGTCCTGCCCGGTCACACCGACACACCGGCCGACGCGATCAGCGAAGCCCGGGCCGGCGAAGCGCTCGGACTCGGTGCCGCCTTCATCTCCGAACGATTCAACGTGAAGGACGCCGGCGTGCTGTCGGGCGCGGTCGGCGCCGTCACCACCGAACTGGGGATTGCGACCGCGGCCACGAATCACAACACCCGACATCTCCTGGCCACCGCGACGATGGCCACGACCATGCACCGGCTCACCCACGGCCGCTTCTGTCTCGGTCTGGGACGGGGCTTCGACTTCCTGTTCGACGTCATCTCGTTGCCCCGGATCACCAACGTGCAGATCGAGGACGCGGTCGCGATCTACCGTCGGCTCTGGCACGGCGAAGTGGTCATGGGCCACGACGGGCCCGCCGGTGCATATCCCGTGCTCCACCAGGACGCGCGCTTCTCCGAGGACATCCCTGTGCTGCTCTGCGCCCTCGCCGAGCAGACACTCGAGCGAGCGGGTGCGTACGTGGATGCCGTCGTACTGCACACGTACTTCACCGACGAGACGCTGGCGCGCAGCGTGGCCGCGGTTCGGCGGGGCGCCGAACGCGCCGGTCGCGACCCCGCGAGTGTGCGGGTGTGGAGTGTCCTCGGCACCGTCGGTCATCACCTCTCACACGAGGCCCAGCTCCGCAAGACGGTCGGACGGATCTCCACGTACCTCCAGGCCTACGGCGACCTCCTCGTGCGCGTGAACCACTGGGACCCCGACGTGCTCGCGCGCTTCCGCGCCGACGACGTCGTCGCGTCGATCCCGGGTGCGATCGACGCCATCGGCACCGTGGAGCAATGGGAGCACATTGCCGGCCTGCTCCCCGACGAATGGATGGCCGCCGCTGCAGTCGGGACGCCGACCGCGTGCGCCCAACGCGTGGTCGACCAGTTCGCCGCCGGCGCCGACAGCGTCATCCTCCATGGCGCCACGCCCGACGAACTGGCGCCCGTTGTCGACGCCTACCGATCGATGCGCCCCTTGACCATGCCGGACCTCCCCACCAACCCCGGCTGGATGGCGCCACCCCCACCCACCGGGCGTTTGTCACTTTGAGGACGCTGAGCGTCCTCAAAGTGACAAGC
>JBDUBS010000410.1:0-2304 GCA_040003875.1 Acidimicrobiia bacterium
CGGGCGGCGAACGCCAACGCGTTGCGATCGCCCGGGCGCTCTTCGGAGAGCCCGCGCTGCTCCTCGCCGACGAACCGACTGGCAACCTCGACAGCGTCACCGGTGCGTCGATCATCGACACGTTCCAGCGGCTCCACCGCGACGGCTCCACCATCCTCATGATCACGCACGACCATTCGTTGGCCGCGGCGACGCCGCGCCAGGTGACGATGCACGACGGCGCGATCATCCCGGCCGCACCGGTGCCCGCATGAGCGGGCCCGGGACCCGCGCCGAACCGTCCCGGTTGCGAAGCCGCCTCCTCCCCCGGGACGTCGTCGGCGTGGGCACCGTCGGCCTGCGTACCCGCAAGCTGCGCACTGCGCTGACGGCGACTGGGATCGCGATCGGGATCGCGGCCCTCGTCGCGACCATGGGGATCTCGTCGTCGAGCCGCGCCGACCTCAGCCGCCGACTCGACGCTCTGGGCACCAACCGGCTCGAGGTCCAGGCCGGCGCATCGTTCCAGCCCGGCTCGACCCCCGCGCTCGGCGACGATTCCGTCGTGATGATCCGCCGGATCGCACCGGTACAGAACGCGAGCGGGATCACCACCGTCAGCGCAACGGTGCGGCGCACGCAGTACGTGAACGCGAGCGAGACGGGCGGGATCAGCGTGCAGGCCACCGACTCCGATCTCGCGGCCACCCTCGGCGCGGGCGTGCGTGAAGGTCGTTTCCTCAGCGCGGCCGATGTCAATCTCCCCACCATCGTGCTCGGTCCTGGTGCCGCGAGCACCCTCGGTATCACCGACCTCCGCCCCGACCCCCTCGTATACGTGAACGGCACCTGGTTCACCGTCGTCGGCATCCTCGACCAAGCGCCGCTCTATCCCAACCTGGACACCGCGGCGTTCATCGGCACACCGATCGCGGAACGGTTGTTCAAGACGGCCGTTGCGCCCTCGAGCGTCTTCGTGGTGACCCGTCCCGACCAGGTCGGGGCGGTGACCGCGGTCCTCCCCGCGACCGCGAACCCCCAGAGTCCCGGCGAGGTACAGGTCTCGAATCCCTCGGACGTGATCAAGGCGAAGCACGCCGCCGACGACACACTCACCGCGCTACTGCTCGGCCTCGGCGGGGTGGCACTACTCGTGGGGGGCATCGGCATCGCCAACGTCATGGTGATCTCGGTGCTCGAACGCCGGACCGAGATCGGCGTGCGGCGCGCGCTCGGTGCGACCAAGGGCCACGTCCGGACCCAGTTCCTCGTCGAGGCGATCCTGCTCTCGACGCTCGGTGGCGTGCTCGGCATCGGCCTCGGGGTCGGTATCACCGCCGGGTACGCAGCGGTCCAGGGCATCACGTTCTCGATGCCGACGATCGCCGGACTCATCGGCATCGGCGCGGCGATCGTCGTCGGCGCGCTGGCCGGCATCTCCCCGGCCGGTCGGGCCGCCCGCCTCGCGCCGGCCGACGCGATCCGGCCCTCCTGACCGGGATCCCGCGGTTTTTCGTCCGGTTCGGGGCCAGTATCCTGCTTTCGATGCTGAACGGGAGAACCATGTCGACGCGTCGCGGCCGCATGATCGGGCTGGTAGTCGTCGCCGTGGCCATGACCGGGTGCGGTGTGGGCAAGTGGGAAATCGCCCCCACTGCCGCCCCGGTGCGTGCCGTCCACGCCGCCCTGCTGAAGAACGGGCACGTGCTGTTGATCCAGGGTTCGGGGAACGACCCGGACCTGTTCGCAGCCGGCACGTTCAGCACCACCGAGTGGGATCCCGTCGCTAACACCTTCCGGTCGATCCCGACTCCCTACGACATGTTCTGTTCCGGCCACGCGGCCCTGCCCGACGGATCCCTGCTCGTTGCCGGCGGCACGGCCGCGTATCCCGACCAGGCTGGGAATCTCGACTACAAGGGATCCAACCACGCCTACAAGTTCGACATCGCGACCCACCGGTACGTGCAGGTCCCTGATCTCGCCGAAGGCCATTGGTACCCGACGCTCGTGAACCGCGGCGACGGCACCGTCGTCCTGGTGGGCGGTACCGACCAGAACGCCATCCTGCAGAGTCACATGCAGACCTTCGACTCGACGGGCAACCGCGGGGCCGGTACCTGGACTCCGCAGGTCACCACCGCGAGTTTCTTTCCTCCCTACCCTGCCCTGCACCTGATGCAGGACGGCCGCTTCCTGTACAGCGGTGTGTCGACCTTCGGTGACGGCAGCGACGACGCCGGAATCTGGAACCCCATCGCGAACACCTTCAACTCCGTCGCCGGGCTCCCCGACCGCTACCGGCGCGACATGGGCGCGTCGGTC
>JBDUBS010000459.1:0-2303 GCA_040003875.1 Acidimicrobiia bacterium
CGGCGCGACCGACGAGCAACTCGCCAACACCGAGGGTTCGCTCTGCCTCGGGGTCGACGTCAAGGTGGTCACCCTCGAGGGCACGGTCGCCGAACGCGGTCAGGAAGGCGAGATCCGGGTCACCGGCCCCAACCTCTGCCTCGGTTACGTGGATGCGACGCTCGATGCCGAGGGCTTCGACGAAGCGGGCTACTTCCGCACGGGCGACCTCGGGATGGTGCGCACCGATGATCACGTGGTGATCACCGGCCGGTTGAAGGACGTCATCATCCGCAAGGGCGAGAACATCTCGGCCAAGGAAGTGGAGGACCTGCTCTTCACCCACCCCGGCATCGTCGACGCCGCGGTCATCGGTCTGCCCGACGCCGCGTCGGGTGAGCGGGCCTGCGCCGTGATCGTCCCAGTGGATCCGGCGTCGCCGCCGACGCTCGCCGAGCTGTTCGAGTTCTGCAAGGACGCCGGCCTCATGGTGCAGAAGATCCCCGAGCAACTCGAGATCGTCGACGTGCTGTCGCGCAACCCCACCGGCAAGGTGCTCAAGCACGAACTCCGCAAGCGGTACTGACGTGCCCCTCGACGCCGAGCAGGCCGCCCTCGCGGCGCGGGTCTCGAACTGGGGCCGGTGGGGTTCGGAGGATCAACGGGGCACCCTCAATCTGATCGATGCCGACGCGGTGAGGCGCGGGGCCGCCGCGGTGCGCCGGGGCGTGTCGTTCTCGCTCTCGATCCCGATGGACCAGGGCGGCCCGCAAACCGGTCGCATCCTCGGCCGCAAGAACCCGCAGCTCACGATGCTCCAGGCCTCGTACGCCTTCAGTGGCGACACCCGCGACTTCGCGACGAGCGACGACGAGTTGCTCACCGGCACGCAATCGGCCACCCACTGGGACGCGCTCGCGCACGCCGGGTACGACGGCCTGCTCTACAACGGCGTCCCCGCCGACGCCGTGACGATGGATTCCGGCGCGACCAAGCTCGGCATCGAACACTTCGGGCCGATCGTCACCCGTGGCCTGCTCTGCGACGTCGCGCGCCTTCACGGCGTCGACTACTTCGACGAACCGTACGCGGTGACCGGCGCCGACCTCGACGGTTGCCTCGGCGACCTCACCCCCATGGCCGGCGACGTCGTCCTCGTCCGCACCGGGCAGATGCACTGGCTCCGGGTCGGCGACCGCAACCGCTACGCCGACATCTCGCCGGGCATCGGGCTCGACGCGGTCGAGTGGCTGCACGATCACGACATCGCCGCCATCGCGAACGACACCCACGTGTTCGAGCCGTACCCGTGCCCTGGCGACAACCCGTACCTCTTTCCCACGCACATGATCGAGCTCCGCGACGTCGGCATCCCCCAAGGCCAGCAGTGGGACCTCGACGAACTCGCTTCCGACTGCGCGGCCGACGGCATCAACGAGTTCCTCCTCGCCGCCACCCCGCTGCCCGTCACCCACGCGTGCGGCGGACTCATCGCCCCGACTGCGACGAAGTGATGACACACATCGTCACCGGCGCGGCGTCCGGGCTCGGCGCGGCCGTTACCGCGCGGCTGCGGTCGTCCGGCGGTCGCGTGGTCACCGTCGACCTCCGCGACGCCGACGTGACCGTCGACCTCGCCACGGTGTCCGGCCGAGAGGACGGCGTCGCCGCGGCGCTCGCCCTCGTCGACGGACCTCTCGCGGGCTTGGTGCCGTGTGCCGGGCTCGGCCCGCAGGTGCCTGATCATGCGTTGATCGCGTCGGTCAACTACTTCGGTGCCATCGCGTTCCTCGACGGTTGCGCCGTCTCCCCGGGCGGCGCGGCGGTCGCCATCTCGTCCAACTCAATCACCATTGACCCCACGGTGAACCCCGCTCTCGTCGACGCCTTCCTCGCCGACGACGAACCTCTCGCGCGGACGCTCGCCACCGACCTCGCCGGCAACACCGTCTACGCGTCGAGCAAGGTCGCGCTCGCCCGCGCGGTGCGGCGCCGGGTGACCGAGTGGGGCGCCCGCGGTGTCCGCATCAACGCGGTGGCCCCCGGCCCGTTCCGGTCGGCGCTCCTCCAGCAAGGTCTCGACGATCCCGTCTTCGGTCCGCTGATCGAGGCCCTGCCGGTCCCGACCGGTGAGATCGGCACGCCCGACGAGGTGGCCGCGGTGATCGAGTTCCTCCTATCGTCCGCCGCCTCATATGTGCACGGCTCGATCCTGTTCGTCGACGGTGGGATCGACGCACTGCTGCGCCCGGAGGCGATCTGAGTGCCTTACTACGGACCCGACCAAGCACTGATCCACCACACCCGGTTCGGTGACCTGGCCG
>JBDUBS010000257.1:0-2299 GCA_040003875.1 Acidimicrobiia bacterium
ACTACATCGGGATCCTGCGATCAGCCGAGATCACCGGCCGCCTCGACTCCGTGCTCGATCAGTTGTCCAACTACATCGAGCGCGACGCCGAGGCCCGCCAGAAGGTGCGGTCCGCGCTCACGTACCCGCTCGTGATCTTCGTGATGTCGATCGTCACCGTGATCGTGCTCGTCGCGTACGTGCTGCCGAAGTTCACCGAGTTCTTCAAGGAGTTCGACGCCGAGCTGCCCACGATCACCAAGGTGCTGCTCGACGTCGCCGACTTCTTCGAGACCTGGTGGTGGGCCCTCGCCCTCGGGATCGTCGTGATCGTCCTGCTCCTGGTGCAGGCCAACCGGAGCCCGGCCGGGCGGTTGAAACGCGACCGGCTGGTCCTGCGCATGCCGGTGATCGGCGAGGTGGCGCGGTACACGGTGATCGAACGCTTCTGTCGGATCATCGCCGCGATGATGCAGGCCGGCGTCTCGCTGCCGGAGGCGATGCAGGCCGCGATCGAGGGATCGAACAACGGGGTGTACGCCGCGGCGCTCGGCCACGTCCGAGACGCCATGCTCGAAGGTGAAGGGATGGCCCGGCCCATCATGGCGACCGGACTGTTCCCGCCGGCCGCGACCCAGATGATGCGCGTCGGCGAGGAGACCGGCACGCTGGATCTGCAGCTCAACTCCGCGGCCGACTTCTTCGCCAAGGAACTCGACTACAAGCTGGCCCGGCTCACCGCGCTCGCGGAGCCGGCCGTCATCATCGTGATGGGCGTGATCGTCGGCTTCGTGGCCGTCGCCCTGGTCTCCGCGATGTACGGCATCTTCCAGGGCAGCAGCACCCTCCGCGGCTGACCCACGTTCAGCACGCGCTTCGGCGTCACACAACCCGCGTATGGGTGGCTGTGTGACGCCAAAGCGTGGGGCGGGTCAGGTGGTACGCCAGCTCGGCGGTTTGAGTTCGCGGGGGTGGAGGCTGCGGTCGACGGCGTCGTCGTAGCTGATGATGCCCGACTCTATGAGTCCGTTCAGCGCCGCCTCCATCGTCTGCATACCGTCGCGCATGTTGGTGGCGACGATGTTGCGCAGCTGGTGGGTCTTGCCGTCCCGGATGAGGTTGCGGATCGGATTGGTGGCCACGATCACCTCGAACGCGGCGATCATGCCGCCGCCGACGCGCGGGATGAGGCGCTGACTCACGACGCCCGCCAGCGCGGCCGCGAGTTGCACGCGGATCTGGGCCTGGCGGTCGGCCGGGAACACGTCGACGATGCGGTCGAGTGCGGTAGCGGCGTCGTTGGTGTGCAGGGTGGCGAACACGAGGTGGCCGGTCTCGGCGATGGTGAGCGCGAACTGCATCGTCTCGGCGTCGCGCATCTCGCCCACGAGCATGACGTCGGGGTCCTCGCGCAGCGCCGATCGCAACGCCCGTTCGAACGAGTCGGTGTCGATGCCGACCTCGCGTTGGTTGACCGCGGAGCGGTGGTGGCGATGCACGTATTCGATCGGGTCCTCGATGGTGAGGATGTGGCATTCGCGGTTGCGGTTGATGAAGTCGATCACCGACGCCTGCGTGGTGCTCTTGCCCGAGCCGGTCGGACCGGTCACGAGCAGCAACCCCTGGGGCAGGCCGGCGAAGTACTCCATGATGGGCGGGAGGCCGAGTTCCTCGAAGCTCGGGATCTCGAACGGGATGGCGCGCAGCGCGAGTGCGACGGTGCCCTGCTGGTGGAACACGTTGGCGCGGAAGCGGATCTCCTCGCGCCACGAGAACGAGAAGTCGATCTCCTTCTCCCGGTGCAAGCGTTCGGCCATCTCCGGATCGAGGATCCCGAAGATCAACGCGGCGACCTCGTCGGCCGAGAGTGGCGGCTGGTCGATCGGATTGAGCTTGCCGTCGATGCGCAGCAGCGGCGGGGCGCCGGCGGTGAGATGAAGGTCGGTGGCGTTGTGGAGTGCGAGCACCGTGAGGTACTGCTCGATCCCGGCGATGTCGACCGGAGTGGTGGTCATGGCGCCATTCTCGTCCAGCGGCCACGGGCCGCGCCGGTTCGCGCGGACGGTGGCGAATTGGGTGGGTCGGCCGACCCAATTCCGTCGAATCGGGGCATCCGCCCTACCCAAAGTTGGGGAGATCCCTATAACTTCACCCACGCGTCCGGTGGTAGCCGGATTGCTGGGAGCGCTCCTCGGAGCCAGGAATCAAGGACATCGATACCCGTGCTCAAGCACCTTCGTTCACGCACCCCCGACCGGACACTGCTCCAGAAGGGTTTCACCCTCGTCGAGCTTCTGGTGGTGATCGTGATCCTCGGCAT
>JBDUBS010000258.1:0-2299 GCA_040003875.1 Acidimicrobiia bacterium
GGCACACCGTGCGCGCGCAGCGCGGGCCAGCCGTCGCGAATCCAGGCGTCCACCCCGGGACCCTGCAGCCCGACCGAGTTCAACATCCCGCCACCGGCCCCCGCGTGCAGACGCGGGGCCGGGTTGCCGGCCCACGGGTACGCCGCGAGCGACTTCACCGTCACCGCACCGATGCGGGTCGGGTCGCCGATCCGCAGCACCTCGTCGGAGTGACCGAAGGTCCCCGACGCCGCCACGATGGGACTCCGCAGCCGCAGCGGTCCGAGTTCGACCGTCGTGTCGACCGCATGCACCGGCGCCGCGCGCGAGGAGCGCATCACACCTCGAGCCGCATCTGACCATCGGCGTGGTACTCCTGGAGGGATCGCACCGTGACCGCGGTGGTCTGGCTCTCGGCAATCCCGGCCGCGGCGGCAAGCGCCGCGGCCACGGTGGTGAGGCACGGCACCTTGTGCACCACTGCGGCGCGCCGGATGTGCGCGCCATCCGCACGAGGACCGCGGCCGCGTGGTGTGTTCACCACCAGGTCGACCTTGCGGGAGGTGACGAGTTCCAGGGCGTCCATGCCGGTCGAGTCACCCACCTTGGCCACGACCGCCTCCACCGGGATGCCCCGGGCCTCGCACGCGGCCGCGGTGCCGGCGGTGGCGATGATCGAGAATCCGAGTTCCACGAACTTGGTGGCCGCGACCAAACCGTGGTCCTTGTCGCGGTCGGCGAGCGAGAGAAACACCGTCCCCGTATCCGGGAGGCGGCTCCCCGCGGCCGCCTGACTCTTCGCGAACGCGAGGCCGAACGACCGGTCGATGCCCATGACCTCCCCCGTCGAGCGCATCTCGGGCCCGAGCAACGTGTCGACGGTCGGGAACCGGTTGAACGGCAGCACGGCTTCCTTGACCGACACGTGCCCGCCGTCTGCGGGCGGCCGGAGGAGTCCCTCGGTCCGGAGTTCGGCGAGTGTCGCCCCGAGCATGAGGCGGGCGGCCACCTTGGCGAGCGGCACGCCCGTGGCCTTGCTGACGAACGGCACGGTCCGGCTGGCCCGCGGGTTCGCCTCGATCACCGAGACCGCGCCATCCTTCACCGCATACTGCACGTTGAGGAGTCCGACCACGTTCAGCGCGCCGGCGAGCCGTTCGGTGTACTCGCGCAGCGTCGCGATGGTGGCGGCAGAGAGGGTCGACGGCGGCAGCACGCACGCGCTGTCACCCGAGTGCACCCCGGCCTCCTCGATGTGTTCCATGATCCCGCCGATCAGCACCTCGCCGGTGTGGTCGCGGAGGGAGTCGACGTCGACCTCGATCGCGTCCTCGAGGAACCGGTCGATGAGCGCGGGACGGTCGGCCGAGAGTCCGCCCTCCCGACCGAGTGAGCCGTGCTCCGCGAGTTCGGCCATCGCACTGTCGAGACCGGCTTCGTCGAACACGATCTGCATCGCCCGACCCCCCAACACGTACGACGGTCGGACCAGGACCGGGTAGCCGATCTCGGACGCGATCGTCCGGGCGCCTTCCACAGTGAGCGCGGTGCCTCCGGGCGGTTGCGGAATCTCCAGGTGGTCGCACAGCGCGTTGAACCGGTCGCGGTCTTCCGCGAGGTCGATGGACTCCGGACTGGTGCCGACGATCGGGATCCCGGCCACTTCGAGCGCGTGCGCGAGCTTGAGCGGGGTCTGGCCGCCGAGCGAGACCACGACACCGCGCAACTCCCCGTTGGCCTGGAGTGCCTCGCAGACGTTGAGCACGCCCTCGATGGAGAGCGGCTCGAAGAACAGCCGGTCGCTGGTGTCGTAGTCGGTGGAGACGGTTTCGGGATTGCAGTTGACCATGACGGTCTCGAAGCCCGCGTCGGAGAGGGCGAACGCGGCGTGCACGCAGCAGTAGTCGAACTCCACTCCCTGGCCGATGCGGTTGGGGCCGCTGCCGAGGATCACCACCGCCGGCTTGGTGAGCGGCGCCACTTCGCCGACGTCCTCGTAGGTTCCATAGTGGTACGGCGTGCTGGCCGCGAACTCCGCGGCGCAGGTGTCGACGGTCTTGTAGGTGATCTCCACGCCCGCGGCCTTGCGGGCCGCCCGTACTGCCTCGGGCGTCTCGCCCCACAGGCGCGCGAGTTGGCCGTCACCGAAACCGAGCCGCTTCGCCCACCGCCAGGTGGCGCGGTCGAGTGCACCACTCGGTCCGAGCGTGCCCAACTCGATCGCAGCTTCGACGATCTGGGCCATCTGGTCGAGGTACCAGGGATCGACACCGGTGATCTCGTAGAGCCGTTCGATCGAGATACCGCGACCCAGCGCGAC
>JBDUBS010000499.1:0-2297 GCA_040003875.1 Acidimicrobiia bacterium
GCCGTCCGATGACGGGGACCCCGACCCGCCCCCGGTCGGTCCGCCGCCGATGGGCCTGACGAAGGCGCCGTGGGACTGCACTCCCGGCACTCAGCCGGCGAATCCTTCGTCGTCACGCTCGTTCTCGTGCTCGCGCTGCGCGACCCGAACGTCTTCGGGTGAGGCGAGGTCGCTGTCGGCCTTGGGGCGGTCGGTGACGTCACCGTGCGCGCGTGCGATCGCGAGGCGGGCGGCGTCGGGATCGGTGTCGCTGCCGTCCGCGAGGGCCTCGGCCTCGGCGTCCCGATCGCCAGTTGCGGCGTGGAGGAGTTGGCGCGCCGTGGTGTCGTGGTCGTCGGTCATCGTCCGGCACCGTCGAAGTGAGCATCGCGTGTGTATGCGGGTCGTCGTCTCATGCGCCGTGACTACCCGAGTCGTGCCGGCGGCAAACGCGGCCGGCAGCGAGTAGTGGACGACTACGAGTGCGGCGCGGGGATGTCGTCCGCGTGACGCAGCCAGTCCGCCGGGGCCTTCCCCGAATCGAGGTCGTCGAAGGTCCAGTCCGGTTGTTTGGCCGCCTGGAGCGTGTCCAGGACGAACCGTCCGCCGACGAGGTCCGTGATCGGTGCGATCACGACATTCGTACGCGGCGCTCGGGTTCGATCCGCGACGTCCGCGATCATTTCGGGGAATCGATCCAGGATCGTGCCCACCACGGCTTGTTGCTGGGACGCCAGATTGCAGCGCGCGCCGTCGGCGACGGTGGTGAGTGCCGCGCGCACGGTGTCGAGATCGGGTCGGATCTCCGAAGCGTCGGCGACGACCAGCGCGCCGAGTCCGGTGGCGATGGTACGGCCGTCCGCCTTGCACGGGGTGCACTGACCGCAGGACTCGACCGCGAGGAATGCTGCGGCGTCCAGCGTGGCGGTCAGGAGGTCGGCTTCGTCGTCGATCACGATGAAACCCGCGGTGCCGAGGTTCGTCCCAGCGGCCTCGAAGTCCTCGTACGTGAGTGGGGTGTCGAGGTGCGCGGGATCGACGATAGGACTCGAGACGCCGGTGGCGACGGCGACGATGTGGGTGCAGTCGACGCCGCCGAGGGTCTCGAGCACCTCTCGCAACGGGGTCCCCATCGCGAACTCACCGACCGCATGGTGGGGCGCAGACCCGGACACGGTGCAGACGACGGAACCGGGCGACGACTCGGTGCCGATCGACCGGAACCAGTCGGCGCCGCGGGCCACGATGCCCGGGATGTTCGCCATTGTCTCCACGTTGTCGACGAGCGTCGGAGTGCCGGTCGTCTCCGTCCTCGGGCCGGCGAGCTCGACGTTGGCGGCCGAGCGGGTCGCGTCATGGTCGCGCTCCTCCGGGATGATGTCGTCGTCGATGCCGCGCCGGTACGGGGGCGCGATCCGGGGGAACGGCGGCCGACCGTCGATCGCCTCGAGGAGCGCCGTCTCCTCGCCGAGCAGGTACGCCGATGGGCCAGTGAAGATCTCCATCTCGACATCGTCGAGCCAGCCCACGCTGGCGATCGCGGTGCGCGCCCGCTCGAGGATGTCGCGTTCGACCTCGAAGCTCGCCTTGATGGCGACGACCACCCGTCGCGCGTCGACTGCGTACGCCGCGACGATCGCGCCCTCGAGTACCGCGAACGGGTTGCTGCGCAGAATGGTCCGGTCCTTGAACGAACCCGGTTCGCCCTCGGCGCCGTTCACGACGACGGTGGCGCTCCCGGCTGCACCCGCAGTGTTGGCGCGCACCGTCTGCCACTTACGTCCGGTCGGAAACCCGGCGCCGCCGCGCCCACGGAGACCGGATCGGAGGATTTCTGCGATGACGTCGTCGGCGGCCTCCGTCCGGGCGATCCCGATGGCCTCGCCGCCACCGGCGTCGGTGTATCGATCGAGGGTGTCGAGGGGGGATTCGGGCACGGTGCGGTGGATCGAGGCCATGACCGGGTCCTGCCCACTTTTCCGATCCGGTACTCATCCGGACCGGTGGGCGCGTCGCTTTTTTGCGGCGTGTTGAGACGCTCGATGCGCTGCTCGAGGACCTCGCACGCCTGCGACAGCCTGAGACCACGATGCTGTACCCATTGGCGGTCGACTCGCGGGCCCGACCTGGTGGATGCCGTACGGCTCCTCGGTAGGTGTTCTTGGCCCATGTCGAGTTCGAGGAGTCGGCCGTGATCGACTCCGTGGAGATGACGACCGACCGGTCCCGGCTGCGCGCCCTCACCGAGGAAGTGGACCGAATCGAGGCCGGGCGGGCCGGTGGAGGCGCGGATCCCGCGACCTCGACCTGAGCGGCGC
>JBDUBS010000447.1:0-7636 GCA_040003875.1 Acidimicrobiia bacterium
CGTCACGAGATTGATGAGCGCAGCGATCGCGGCCGGACCGAGAACCCGGCGCGCCTGGCCCATGCCCACGAGCGCGTTGGAGCCGACCGCGAGCGGTGCGGCCATCGCGATGTAGAGGACGGCGACACGCGTGAGACCTACCGCATCCGCGTACTTCGCACCCATCCAGACGTCGATGAGCGGACCCGCCAGCACCAGCGCGAGCACCACGAACGGCATGGTCAGCAGCATCGAATACTTCGTCCCGCGCACGAGCAGCTCGCGAAGTTGATCGAGCGCGCTCCGGGCCCGCAACCACGGGGCCGCCGACGTCGCGGTGTAGGCGGTCGCGGAGAGCACGGCCGAGGCTCCATTCTGAATCTGGGTCGCGATCTCGATGAGCGTGACGGCCGCAGGCCCCAGGATGACGCCGACGACGAAGCGGTCCATCGTCCGGTGCCCGACCCCGGTGGCGTTGAGGACACCCACGGTGGGGCCGTACGTCAGCAGGCTGCGCGCGTGGCTACCGGCCGGCGCCGGGCGACCGCGCGGCCGGTGGATGACGAGCACGACCGTCGCGATGACCGTCCCGACCGCGGTCGCGGCCAGGCTCGCGGCGGCGACGGCCGTCAGAGTCCCGGACGTCATGGCCGCGATGACGACCGCGATGGCGACGAGGGTGAACCGCGCACTGTCGGCGAGGCGCGAGAGGTCGATCCGTTGCAGACCCTCGAGACAGGACTCCATACCCTCGGTCACGATCTCGAGCGCGATCTGTGCCGCGAACAGACCGGTCGCAGTACGCAGATCGTCGACCAGGTCCGGGGGGGTATGGAACCACGTCGGGAACCAGGCGATCCCGCCGAGGGCCAAGAGCAACCCGGCCACCACCGCCAATCCGAGGAAGATGGCGAGCGCGGTATCGATCACGCTGGTCGCGCCGGGAGCGTCCTCCGCCGAGAGATGCTCGGCGACCCGGCGCGTCGTGGCGACCCCGACGCCGATGTCAGCCAGCGCGAACCATCCGGTGACGGCGGAGAACGTCTGGAGCAGGACCCAGGTACCGAACGCCTCGGTGCCGAGGCCGCTCAGCACCAGCGGGAGCGATACGAGCACCACGAACATCGACCAGACGTTGGCTGCACCGGTCGAGAG
Source organism: Acidimicrobiia bacterium (assembly GCA_040003875.1). Taxonomy (GTDB): domain Bacteria; phylum Actinomycetota; class Acidimicrobiia; order IMCC26256; family JAENVU01; genus JAENVU01. Next base: position 1,135 of record JBDUBS010000447.1, read on the forward strand.
CACACCCAACAGGATGCGGCGTCGATAGTTTCCGGTTCGGGTCACGTGTGGCTCGGGTCCATGGCTGCGGTTGCTATCTTCGGAACCTGATTCTTCCCGAGAGTGCGGCGGTGCCGCAGGATCCCCGCATGCCGGTCGTCCCGAGTCCCACCCCACACCCGTCGGCTCGACCACCCGTCACCGTCGTGCTTCCGACCCGCGACGAGCGTGCCCACATCCGCGACTGCCTCGACACGCTGTTGGCGCAGGATTATCCGGGACCGCTCGAGATCCTCGTGGTCGACGGCGGCTCCACCGACGGCACGCCGACGATCGCCGGTCGGGTCGACGCCAGGGTGCGGGTGATCGACAATCCGCGGGTCACCGCCGCGGCGGCCATGAATCTGGGCGTCGCCGAAGCTCGGACCGACCTCGTCGTCCGGGCCGACGCGCACGCGCTCTACGCACCGGACTACGTCCGCATGAGCATCGAATCCCTCCTCGAGGGTGACATGGCGGTCGTCGGTGGCCCGATGCGACCGGTCGGGATCACGCCGTTCGGGCGGGCCGTCGCCGCGATCACGTCCTCGCCGCTCGGCGTCGGACCGGGGCGATTCCACTACGCGCGGGAGCGGGCCGAGGTCGACACCGTCTATCTCGGTGCCTTCGACAAGCACACGATCATCGAGGCCGGCGGGTACGACGAGCACGAACTCCAGTGGGCGGCCGAGGATCAGGAGCTCAACCTCCGCATCCGGGCCGGCGGCGGGCGGATCGTCGTGGACCCGGCCATCAAGTCCTGGTATTTCCCCCGGGAAACACCCAGCGCGCTCTGGCGGCAGTACTTCAACTACGGCCGGTGCAAGGCGTCGACGCTGGCCAAACATGGGCGGTTGCCGCATTGGCGTCCGCTCGTGCCCGCGGCGATGGTCGCCGGCACCGCCGCGGTGGTCGTCGGTGCGATCGTCCGGCGCCAACCTGCGATCGCCGTGCTCCCCGTCGCCGTTTACGCCGCCGGTGCCGGGGCGGCGGCGTGGCACCTGGCCAGGGATCCGGGGGTCGCGCCGCACCGCGCCCTGGGCGCGATCGCGATCTGCCACTGGGCCCACGGGCTCGGGTTCTGGGCCGGAATCGGCCGGATCGCGTTGGGTCGGCGCTTCGATACGCGGCCTCGCGGCGCGCGGATCTGATGCCCCACCCTCGATACGACAAACTCGAGGAGTACGCGCGCAAGGGCATCGAGCAGGGGCTGCGCCAGTTCGCCGAGGCGCCCGAGCAGCGCGCCGCGCGTCGCCTCGCAGCACAATCGCCCCGCGCGTCGGGAACCGGACCGACCGTCCTGTTCCTCACGCCACGAGACTGGGCGGCTCACGTCCAGTACGAGGCGGTGATGGCCCATGCGTTGCGCGAACGCGGCGCCCAGGTCCAGTTCCTCACGTGTGGTGGCGGGCTCGAGATCTGCGATCGCGCCAACACGTACGAGGCCCCACCGATGCCGTGCCGAACCTGTCGCCGCTACGTGGAGGCGTCGCTCGACGCGCACGGGCACCACCATTCCTCGTTGCGCGAGCGATGGGACACCGGGAACGACGACGGCTGGCCCGAACTCGACGAAGTGCCGCTACATGAGCTGGCCACGGTGGTGGACGACGGTGTGCCGCTGGGCGAACTCGTCGCGATTCCGGTGCGCTGGTTCCTCTGCGCCGCCGATGTCGACGACGACCCGCTCGCCGGCTTCGCCAGCCGCGCCTTTCTCCGATCCGCGCGCCGGATCGCGCGCGCGGCGGCCCGGGCGCTCGACGACGTGCAACCCGATGTCGTCGTGTTGCTCAACGGATTGTTCCTGTTCGAAGCAGTGGTGTGGGAGCTGTGTCGCCAGCGGGACATCGATGTCGTCACGTACGAACGGGCCTTCCTCACCGAGACCCTCGTGTTCAGCCGCGACACACCGGCGGGCGTGTACGACTTCTCGGCGCAGTGGGCGAAGGAGCAGCGGGCGCTGACCGCCGCCGAGGCCACGGCCCTCGACGACTATCTGGCCGACCGACGCGCCGGCGCGGCGGCCGACCAGTTCTGGACCTTCGCGGATCGCGCCTGGAGCGGCGACGGGGGTCGGTTGGTGGCGCTCTTCACCAACCTCACGTGGGACACCGCGGTGATCGGTCGGAACCGCGCCTTCCCCGATATCCGCGCCTGGCTGGACGCGGCAATCGGGGTGTTCCGCGCCCGACCCGCCGATCGCCTCGTGATCCGGGTTCATCCGAGCGAGGTGCACCTACCGGGCAAGCGCACCCGGGACTCGCTCGGCGACTACATCGCCCGACAGTTTCCGGAGCTCCCGCCCAACGTGATCGTCGTCGAGTCGGGTGACCTCGCCTCGTCCTACCCCTTGATGGACGCCGCCGACCTCGGGCTGGTCTACACCTCCACCACTGGGCTCGAACTCGCGCTGTCGGGGACCCCGGTGATCGTCGCCGGCGAGACGCACTATCGCGGGAAGGGTTTCACCATCGACATTGCCGACCCCGATGGATTCGCGACGGCGATCGACGACGTCCTGTCGGACCCGGACGCATTCGCACCCGACGTCGCCGCGGCGCGGGAGTACGCGCACTTCTTCTTCTTCCGAGCACCGATCGCCGCGCCCGGTGTCCGGGAACCGCTGCCCGGCCTCGCCCGCCTCGAGGACTTCCGACTCTCGGATCTCGCTCCCGGCGTCGATCCACGGGTCGACCGGATCTGCGCGATCATCCTCGAGGGACACGGGCTCGACGGCCACGGGCTCGACGGACACGGACACGGACACGGGCTCGACGGGAACGGGAACGGGAACGGGAATTCGGTCGACCACTAGGATGGCTCGACCCATCGATCCATGACAGCGAAGGCGGAGCAATGAGGGGGTCCACCCGCGCTCGGCGGCTCGCACGCGGTGCCCGCCGGCTCGCCGACGGCGCTCGCGGCCTCGGGGTCGGCACCAGCGCCCACTGGCTGATCAGCCGCGCCGGGCACCGCCCCGTTCCCACCGTCAACACGAGCATGACGTGGTGCCGGGCCGACGAATCGACGACCACCCTCGTCTGGCTGCACAACTACTGGTCCGATGCGTACGACATCGACTCCCCCCACCTGAACGGCCACCTCGTGGCCCTCGACGGCGCGACCCTGGCCAGCTTCGACGTCGACCTCGCGTCCGACGCCACCGTGGCGATCGACGTTCGCGCCCGCTGCACGGAACACGGGGTGGTACTGCCCTTCGAGGGTGAACTCCTCCTCGAGTTCGATGACGAGCGCCTCGCGCCGAACCGTCCGGTACAGGTGTTTGCCGAGTACGTCCGCGACGACGGCGAGTGCACCGGGGTGCACGGCCAGTACGGACTCGTCGCAACTCCCGCCGCGCAGGTGGTGAGTGCGATCCGCGTCGAGGCGCGCGCGGGCTACCGAACCGGGTTCGTGGTCACCAATGCCTATGCGGGTCCCGGAGCTCCGGCTTCGATGCGACCCGAGATCACCCTGCTCGCCGCCGACGGCCGGAGCTGGCACGCCCGCCTGGACGCGATCCCGAGCCGCGGGACGCGAGTGGTCTACGCCGACGACGTGTTTCCGGACGCGGCAGGCCTCCTCGCGGGTGCTGCGGGCCACGCACGGGTCAAGCTTGCCTGCCCGAGCTCACGGGTCGCGACCTTCGTCGAGCATCCCGACGATCACCGACTCGTCGTGAACCACGGGACGGTCGATCGCGTCTTCGATCAAGGGGTCGGCATCGATCCCAGCTGGACTCGCTCCTGGCCGGTCGCGAGCGTCCTCGGCACGTTCGACGCACGCCGCGACACCGTGCTGACCCTCCCCAACGTGTGGGGTCCGCACGCCGATGACTACGACGTCGTCATCGACCTGTACCGGCCGGATGGAACGCATCTGACCCGCCACCACGAGTCCGTGGCGAAGGACCACCTCCGAGAACTCTCGCTCCGGGACCTCGTGGATTCCGATCCGGTGCCGTACGTGCACGCCGAGGTCCAGGTCCTCGGGAATGGTCCTGCCGGTGAACGGCCGCACACCTTCGACGTGCTCGCGGGATTCGTCGACGACGGCGAACTGGCGGCCGAGGTACAGATCGGCGCCGATTTCTACAACGCCGATGTCCCCGACGGCGTTCAGTGGATGGACCTGCGCCGGACTCGCATCTTCGGCCGCGTACGGTCCGACGACATGGCGCGCACCAAGCTGTTTCTGGCCCAGCCGGTGGGGACGACGGGATGGACCACCACCGCCCGGCCGCTCCTCACGCTCATCTCGGCCGACGGCACCCGCCGCAGCACCACGGAGGTCGAACTCGCGCCTCACGGGTGCCTCCTGGCCGACGTCACCGAGCTGTTCGACGACGCCCACGAGATCCTCGGCCCGTCCGGGTGCGGCGCGGTTCGGGTGCGCGACACGACCGCGCGTTTGTACGGCTTCTACTGGGTCGAACGGCCGGGGGCGCGCACGCTGCCCCTGTGCCATCTCATCGGTGGTTGACCCCGTGGGCGCGACCCTGGAGGCAGTCCCGTGCGCACTGTGCGGGTCCCGCGATGCCGATCCCGCCCGAGTCCGGGCGCCACGCGAGGAGCACGCCAGCGCGATGGGCCTCCCGGGCGGACGCAGCCAATGGGTCGTGTGCCGGAGTTGTGGACTCGTCTTCCAATCGCCGCGTCCGAGGAGCGAGACGCTCGCCGCGTTGTACGACGGCGCGTACCACGAGATCCGTGGTGGCGTCCCCGAGCACTACCTGCAGTACTCGCTCCGACGCTCTCGGGGTGCGATCGCGTGGGGGCTCGCGCAGATGGAGGCGAACGGCACCTCGGGTGCGGGTCGCGCGCTCGACATCGGCTGTGGCATCGGCGGCGCGCTCGTGCTGTTGCGTGACCGCGGATGGTCGGTCACGGGGATCGAGGCCGACCGCGAACTCACCGACGTCGGGCGGACCCGGTTCGGGCTCGACATTCACAATGAACTCTTCGACGACACGAGCTTCGGGCCTACCGAATCGTTCGACTTCGCCTACAACTGTCACGTCTGGGAGCACCTGCCGGACCCGGTGGCGACGACCGCCGCGGCCGCATCCGTACTGCGGCCCGACCAGGGCTACCTCCTGATCGTGGTGCCGACCTTCCGTCGGGCCCGCACCAACGCGTGGGCCTGTTTCACGGCGCCGCACACCTACATGTTCACCGACGTCTCACTCCGCCGACTCCTCGAGGGCGCGGGTCTCGCACCCGTCGCGTTCCGCTACGCCGCCGGTGCCGATTCCGAGCTCTGGATGCTCGCCCGCGCGCAGCCGTCGGTGGGTACTCCGGGCTCTGACCGGGACGACCCCGACCGCGTCCAGCGCGAGCTCGCCCGGGTTCCGCTGCGGGCCCCACTCGGTCTGCCGGGCCGGCTCGCCACCCACGCCGGCACGCTGCTGGCCGATCCGGGGGACTTCGCACGCCGAGCGGGACGCGGCATCGCCGCGCGCGCCCGGCGGGCCCGGGCCGCGCTCCCGGGCGGCTGACCCGGCTACCGGCGCCGCTCGAACAGCTGCCAGGTGATGTCGTCCCATCCCTCGTCGCGGCCGAGGAAGCCTTCGTCGACCACGGCGAGGGCAGGGAAGCGGTCGAGGAACAACCGGCGGTAATCGCGCTTGAAGAGGGCTCCACTCTCGCCCCGATACGGGACCTCCACCGTCTCGTCGGCGTGGTACTCACCGCAGAGCACCCACCGCGACGAACACCGGACCATCTCGTCCATGACGTCGGGCAGGCTCTCCTCGGGCTGGTGGATCAACACGCCCATCGTGAACACGAGGTCGAAGAAGCCGTCGCGGAAGGGAAGGCTGCGGGCGGGGCTCCAGACCGAGTTCACCTCGGGCAGTGCCGAACGCACCGCGCCGAGCGCGGTGCGGTTGACGTCGATCCCGAAGACGTGCACCGGGTCGAGGCGCGGCGCGATCCAGCGCAGGTTCGCGCCCAGGTTGCACCCCACTTCGAGGACGCGTTCACACTCGATCCGGTCGAGGAGTCCGTTCCAGAACGGACCGCGTACGGCCGCGGCGTCGGCGTTGCGCTGCACGTAGTCGTCACCGAACCCTCCGGCCCAGAGTGCTTCGAGCCGGTGCGCTTCGGCCTCGGAGGTTCGGGCCTCGGGTGGTTCCGACGTCGTCATCGTCAGAGTCTTACCGCGAATCCACTCTCACGAAGTGCCTCCTTCACCTCACGCGGGGTCAACTGCGTGAAATGAAACACGCTTGCCGCCGCCACCGCGGACGCGCCTCCGACTTCGAGCGCCTCCACCATGTGACGCGCACTCCCGGCGCCACCCGAGGCGATCACGGGGACGGTCACCGCGGCGGTCACGGAGGCGAGGAGTTCGAGGTCGTACCCCTCGAGCGTGCCGTCGCGGTCGACCGACGTCAGGAGTATCTCGCCCGCGCCGAGCTCCTCCGCCCGGCGCGCCGCTACCACGGGGTCGAGCCCGGTGTCGACCGTGGCCGAGCGGGTCC
>JBDUBS010000210.1:0-2294 GCA_040003875.1 Acidimicrobiia bacterium
GTGGCAGATGACCCCGACGCGCGCGTCGGTGACATCACGGACCCGGCCGCCGTCGCCACCGCGTTGTTGGGCGTCGACGCCGTCTGTCACCAAGCGGCGAAGGTGGGACTGGGTGTCGACTTCGGCGACGCGGTCGGGTACGTGACCGACAACGACCTGGGCACCGCGGTCCTCCTCACCGCGCTCCACGACACGAGGTTCCGCGGCCCGTTCGTCATGGCGTCGAGCATGGTGGTCTACGGGGAAGGGCGCTACGTCTGCGACCGTCACGGAACAGTTCCCGCGGCGCCGCGTCGCTCGACCGATCTCGACGCCGGGAACTTCGAACCACCGTGCCCGGACTGCGGTGCGTCGCTCCGCCCCGAGTCGGTGCCCGAGTCCGCACCCACCGACCCGCGCAACGTCTACGCAGCCACGAAGCTGGCTCAAGAACACCTGGCCTTCGCGTTCGCGCGCGAGCATCCCGATGTTTGCGTGACGGCCTTGCGCTATCACAACGTGTATGGCCCCGGGATGCCGCGGGACACGCCCTACGCGGGGGTATCGGCGATCTTCACCGACGCACTGGTCGCGGGTCGGGCTCCGCAGGTGTTCGAGGACGGTGGGCAGTTACGTGACTTCGTCCACGTGAGCGATGTCGCTCGCGCGAACCTGCTGGCGTTGCAACTCGGCGCGCCCGGTGCGTTCAACGTGGCGAGCGGTCAGCCGCGCCGCTTGCTCGACATGGCCGACGCGCTGGCCGACGCCTTCGGCCCGACCGCGCCTCGGCCCGTGGTGGTCGGCGGCTGGCGCGCCGGCGACGTCCGCCACGTGTTCGCCAGCCCGCAGCGTGCCGCAGACGTGCTCGGCTTCACCGCCACCGTGGATTTCACCGACGGAATGCACCAGCTCGCGCGTCGTGATGGGTCGTCCGCTCCCACTCCCACTCCTGATCCTCAAGGGTTCTAGGGCGTCAAAACCCCGGGGGGAGGACGCGTTCCAGGTAGAAGCAGAAGACGGCGTACACCGCGAGGAAGGGGATCGCGCCGGCGACCCAGACGTACCAACGCGGGCGGCGGTGGAAGCAGAACCACCAGAGGCCGCCGACCAGAGCGACGGCGAGGCCCGACCACCAGACCGGGACGCGCGATTCGCGCTTGCCCGCGAGGTCGTCGACCGCGAGTCGGCGGTGCGTGACGGCGCTCGACTTCGGCTTCACCGGTGCCGGGCTGTGCTCGACGTCGAGCCGCGCCTTCACGATGAGGCGCTGACTCGCCGAGAACTTCGGGTGACAGGTCGTCAGCGTGAGGGTGGCATCCGGCGTCGGATCGAGCACCGCGACCTCGCGCGGCGACACGACGAGTTGTTCGGTCACCGTGTAGTGGTAGGTCCCGTTGAGGGTGAGGATCGTGATTTCGTCGCCGGGTGCGAGCTCGTCGATCTGGTTGAACGGCTGGCCATAGGTGGTGCGGTGTCCCGCGATCGCCGCGTTGCCGAGCTGGCCCGGCATCGGTGAGTCCGGATAGTGGCCGGGACCCTTGCGGAGGTCGGGCACCGTGACGCCCTGCACGATCGTGCGGTCGAGTCCGATCTTGGGGATGCGGATGATGCCGACCGGGTCACCTTCGGGGGGCGGGGGGAGCGGAGTGGTGGTGGTCGTCGTCCCCGAGACCGGGCGTTCGGCCTGGCGGGTCTCGTTGAGTGCGGTCCGGAACTTGGCGTGGAGATCCGACTGCGCCCGGGACTCGTAGAACCCGGTGCCCCACAGTTGGTAGCCGACGAAGAGGAGCAACAAGAGGCCGAAGGTCAGCAGGAACCGCCCGATGACGTTGATGGCCTGGCGCACCCGGCGACGGTAGCGGTTGACCGTCGGCCCTCCTGACCACCGGCATCCGACCGCGGTCCCTGGTCTGGCGCTCGGTTCGACCGCTTTCCCGGGGGCTTCCTACACTTTCGACGCTTGTTGGCGCCCCAATCCCGGGGCCGGAGGCTCGGTGTGTCGCTCGTCGTACGACTTCGGTCTGTGGTCTGTCTCCTCGGCCGCTTCCCGGCCCTCGCGGGTGCCGATCTCGACGTGGAAGCAGGCGAGATCGTGCTCGTTGCGGGTCCCAACGGAGCGGGCAAGACCACCTTGTTGCGGCTGCTCGCCGGACTCCTGGTGCCGTACTCCGGCGCGGTCGAGGTCCTGGGCGTCGATCTCGCCACCGATCGCATGTCGGCCCGCCGCCGGATCGCGTTGGTGGGCCACGAGACCCACTGTTACGACGACCTCACCGCCCGAGAGAACATCCACTTCTTCGCTCGAGCCGCCGGGC
>JBDUBS010000209.1:0-7619 GCA_040003875.1 Acidimicrobiia bacterium
CGGCCAGGCCATCGGTCCCACTCCGCTCCTCTTTCGTCCTCTTCGCCCTGCGGGCCGGGCCGGTTGCACGTCATGCTGGGAGATCCATCGGCATGCCATCGGCAGACTTGCGCGATCGGATGACCGCCAAGAGCCATCGGCCGTCGTCCCCGAGGGTCAGGTCCGGCCGGATCAGCCACGCGAGGCCCATGGCCGCGCCGGCCGCCAGTGTTCCCGCCCCGACGATGACGACGTTCGTGAGCGCGCTCCCAGTCGGCATGGCCGACCGCAGCACGAGCACGAGCGGGATGCTGACGATCGCGACCAAACCGGCGAGGGCCAGTCCACGAATCTGGCGCAGGACGAATCGGCCCCACGTGATGTCGGCGGTCTGCAGACTCAGATGCGCCATGAGGACGTAGTTGACAAAGATGGCCACGGTCACGCCCACCGCGACCCATCCCAACCCGTAGGCGGTACCGATCCAGGCGCCGACCACCACCGCGACGGCGTAGGCGCCCTGGCGCCACGCGCGCCGGTAGACGGTCCCCATCGCGCGTGCCAGAGAGTCGCTGATCTTGTAACTCGTCCGGAACAGCAGCCCGGCCGCCATGATCTGGAACGGCAGGACCACGTCGTCCCACTTGTGTCCGCCCCCGAGGAGGAGGTGGATCAGTTCGGGTGCGACGAGCACGGCGAGGACCGATGCCGGGATCGTCATGATCGCCACCAGCGAGACGCCACGGAGATACGCCGAGGCGACCCGCTTCTTGTCGTCCTGGAACCGTGAGATCACCGGGAAGATCACCCGATCCATCACCTGACCGAGCATCTGGGCCGGGAACGCCGCGAGCAGGTACGCGTTCTTGTACGCGCCCAGCGCGGACGCACTCATCTGATTGCCGACGACGCTGTTGTCACCGTTGAGGGCCATGAAGTTGAATCCGCGCGCGACGGTCATCCCGCCGGCGTAGACGGCGAGGTCCTTCGATTCGGCCCGGCGCGGCCGGAGCGAGCGTGGGTGCGCGCGCCGCGCGACGAGAATTCCGGTCAGCAACGCGGCCTGCGCCAGTTGCGCGATCACGATCGACCACACACCGACCCCGCTCATCACCAGGATCACGCCGACCAGCGCGAAGCCGACGAAGTAGGAGATGGTCTCGGCGATCGCGATCGACTTGAAGTCGAGGTCGCGTTGGAGCATCGCCATCGCCACCACCCCGGGGGCCTGCAACGCGAACACGAAGGCGAGCCCGCGGACGATGTCCTCCATGCGCGTTTGATGGAAGAAGTCGGCGACGAGCGGCGCACTCGCGAAGACGAGCACCGTCATGATCAACCCGGTGATCATCGACAACGCGAAGGCGGTGCGTACATGCTCGTCCGTCAGGTTCTCGCGTTGGATCACTGCGGGTCCGAACCCCGCTTCGGTGAACAGCTGTCCGAGGGCGATCACAATGACCGCCGCACCGACGAGCCCGTTGTCGGTCTTCGTGAGGTACCGCGCGAACACGATCACCACCAGGAACTGGCCGATGCCTTGGGCACCGAAACCCAGTCCCGACCAGACCATGCCGCCGAGCGCCCGGCGGGCAGTACTGGGCGGCGCGCTCTGCGTTTCGGTCGATGGTTCGGTCATACGAGGACGACCTCGTTCGTCGCTTTCGACCTCCGGTTCTGCTCCGCCGTGACCAACGCGAGGCCCATCAGGAGCCAGAAATGTCGATAGTGCGCGGTCTCTCGGAAGAAGCTCCCGACGATGTACGCGTAGACCATGGCGCGCGCGTTGGTACCGGGCGGCATCAACCTCACCATCGCGAACCACATCAAGAAGAGACCGAAGAGCCCGAGGGGTCCCCGTTCGATGAGGTACGCCAAAGGTTCGGAGTGCAGTTCGGTCGCGTAGGAGTTGAGGCTCAAGCCGCGCACCGACCCCGGCCCCACGCCCATCGGCGCATCGAAGTACTTCGAGAGCGCCTCGTCCCACACCTGACCCCGCGTGCCGCCGCTGCGGTCGAACCGGGCCTGGTTGAAGCCGCTCTGACCGCCGCCCTTCAGCTGGCTGTACCCGAAGTACCCACCCAAGGCGATGAGCAGGACCGGGATGATCATCAGGAGTCGTCGACCCCGCATCAAGTTGGCGGCCTTGTCGACGTTGCAGATCGCCAGGTACCCAAACCCGACGGCGAGCTGGAGCATCGATCCGAACGACGCTGCCGCGAGGAGTCCGACCAGGGCGAGGAAGATGACGGTGCCCTTGGTCGCCCACCGGAACGGCGCCGTGGTCCAGCACAGGATGGCGATCGCCAGCAGGTTGCCCGGGATGTTCGGGTTCGGGAACGTGCCGCTCGCCCGTAGTTCGCTACCACCCGAGGTTCCGAGCTGCACGGCGGCGAGGACGATGCAGATCCCCAGCGCGCCGTAGCAGAGCCGTACCGCGCGGGGACCACCCCGGCGGAGGATGTCGATCGAGGACAGGAACGCCAGGAGGACTGCGATGTCACGGATGAAGAAGTTGACGATCCAGCCGTGGAGACCGGCGTGGAGTGAACCGATCAGCGCCGCGAGCCCGATGACGAATACCGGGACGCTGATCGCGCGGGCCACGTCACGCGAGAGCCAGTCGCCGCGCAGGAGGTGGATCATCGACGAGACGATCATCGCCCCGATGACGAGGTCCGGGAAGGCGACGCCGCCCTCACTTCCCTTCCCGCTCCCACCGAAGGTCGGGTAGATGAATCCGACGAAGATGATGGACGTCGCGAGGAGCACCGTCGGGAACGGCTGCTCGTTCAGCTCCCGGAAGAACCGGCGGACCGCGATCACGGCATCAGCCAACACCGCGCTCCCCTCCAACCACATCGTCGACGACTCGTCGGTACGACGAGTAGATGATCTCGCGGTCCCATGATCGCACGTCGACTCGACGTTCGATCGCGTCGGCCCTCACGAGCAGGCGGGCCAGCGCATCCGCCGCGCCGTCGACATCACCGAGCTCGACCACCTGCCCGACCGCCCCGAGCGCGACGACCTCGCGTCCGCCGTCGACGTCGTAGGTCACGAACGGGACACCGGCTGCGGCCGCCTGGATGAGGACCTGCGGGAGTCCCTCGGCGTTGCTGAGCAAGACAAGGGCGTCGGCCTGCCAGAGCAGCGGCTCGGTCGGCGATACGTAACCCAGCAGTGCGACGTCGTCGTGCAACCCCCGTTCGTCCACCAGCGCACGCAGGTCGTCTGCCAACGGACCGGAGCCCGCGACGGCGAGGAAGGCATCGGGCACGACCCCGCGCACCCGCTCGAGCATCGGGACGAGGTCGAGCGGGTTCTTGCGGTCCTCGAGTGCCCCGAGCGAGACGATGACCGGCCGGTCGGTCGGCACGCCCGCCACCGGTGGTGCCGCCGCCGGACGCGGTGCCGGCAGCGTGGCCGCCGAGCGCACGATCGCCAACTTCTCCGATGCGACTCCGGCGACCTCGAAGCGGCGCGCGAGATCGGCACCGACCACGACGTAGCGGGCGGTCAGCGGCTCGAGGCCGCGCTCGATCGTCCGGAACACCGCGCTCTCGACCTTGCCGTAACCGGGACCGAAGCTCGCCATCGAGAGCGAGTGGATCACCGGGACCCGGCCTGCGGTCCGAGCCGCCAGCCGGCCGACGACGCCCGCCTTGGACTGGTGGGTCACGAGGAGGTTCGCGTCGTGATCGCGCAACCGCCGGCGCGTGGTGAGGACGGCCCGGACGTCGAGGTGTGGGCGCGGTGAGCGCACCAGGTGTGTGTCCATCACCACCGGGCACGCAACCTGCGATCGGGCCAGTTCGAGATCGGAGTCCGCGCCGACGACCACCAGGTGCTCGGCATCGGGTAACGCCGCGACCACGTCGCGGAGTCGTTGCTCGGATCCACCGCGCTGGTAGCGCGTCACCAGATGGAGCACCCGAAGCGGGCGCTGGACCAGGGTCACGAACTCAGCCCGCCGAGACTCCGGTGGCTCGGGCCACGTGCGCCGCGCCTGCGGGACCGGGCTTCTCCGGGTCGACGAGCACGCCGAGGACCGCGCCACCGACGCGGCGGAGTCGCGTACCCGCACGCTCCGCGTCACGCAGCTTGGTGACGCCGTGTTGGCCGATCATGACGGTGGCATCGGCCAGTTCCGCGAGCACCAACGACGACGGCTCGACGGTCGGCGACGGCGCCGCGATGACCACGTACTCGCACTGCTCGGTGAGGCGACGCAGCACCGTGCGCGCCCGGGCGACCGTCAGTTCGTTGACCCCGATCCCGTCGTCGAGCACCCGCAGCCGACCGCCGGTCTGCTGCTCGTGCACCACCGACAGGCGGGCGCGCGGCACCGGGGCCTCGAACTCGTCGACGTTGCCCGAATCCGAGACTCCGCGGCAGGCGGCGAAGACCACGCGGGCACCGGACTCGGCAATGGCCTGGGCGATCCGGCGGGCGGTGGCTTCGGGCGCGGGGCCGTCGACGCCGCAGAGCAGCACCACGTTCGGCTTGCTGCGACCGAGGAGATGGACGAGTTGCAATCCGACCTCGTCGACGGTCGCACCGGCACCGGTGACAACGCCGCGCGGCAGCACGCCCGCGGCGCTCGGGAGCACACCCAAGACCCGGGCACCCGCACGGCGGGACTCACTGGAGTCTCCACTACGGAACCGGCCGACGAGTTCTTCCCGGCCGTACACGACGCCGACCGAGATCAGCAGCATCGCGAACCCACCGATCAGCCCCCAGCTGGTCGGCTTCGGGAACGCCGGGTCGGTGGGCTTGATGGCATCTTCGTAGAGTTCGAGCCCGCCGTCGGCGGTCTTGGAATCGGTCGTGTCACTCGCCGCTGCGGTCGACACGCTGGTGAGTTCACTCTTGGCGGAGTCGAGCTTGGCCTGCAAGGCCGGCAACTTGGCGTTGCCCACCGGGAGCTGCGCGATCTGCGCCGCGAGGTCGTTGACCTGAGCCTCGAGTGCGGTCGCACTGTCGTTCTCAACCTTCGCGCGGGAGGCGATCTTGTCGCGCGTCGTCTTCTGGCGGTCGCCCACCACGAAATCGGCCGCCGCGTTGGCCGCGCGCCGGGCGAGCTCAGGGGTCGTCGCCTCGGAGTCGATGCGGATCAATGGCGAGGCCTCGAGCCCGGTGGCCGCGACCGAGCTGACATTCGGGAACTGCTTCCCGAGGGTCCGCTGGAGCGACCCGCTGAGTCGGGGTGACTCCAGCGTCTGGATGACCGCACGCTGCTCTTTGGTGAGGTCGACGGACTGACCGGACTTGATGAAGAGGTTCTGGCTGTCGTCGGTCACGCGGATCCACGCGACCGACGCGTAGCGCTTCTGCAGCTGGCTCGTCCCGATGTAGATCAGGCCGGCCGAGATGACGAAGATCCCGATGAGCAACAGTCCGCGCCGACGCAGGACACGCATGACGCCACCGAGGCCGAGCTCGAGTCGCGTCGAACCACCGAGTGACTCGAGATTGCGGTCTCGCCGACTGGGAAGGGGTGCGGGTTCGCCCGAAGGCATCAGATGATCGTCGATCATCTCAGTATGCACCACCATGGGAGGGTCGGAAGACGCGGACGAACGTTCGGGCGATGATCGCCAAGTCGCTGGTGAGGGTCTGTCCGAAGGCGTACTGCACGTCGAGCGCGACCCGGGTCGCGTAGGACACGTCGTTGCGTCCGGACACCTGCCACAGACCCGTCATTCCGGGCCGGGCACTCAGGACGATCGGCATGTACTGGCCGTAGCGACGGATCTCACCCTCGGTGATCGGGCGGGGCCCCACCAGGCTCATCTCGCCCTTGAGGACGTTGATCAGCTGCGGGAGCTCGTCGAGCGAGGTCTTGCGCAGGAACCGCCCGATGCGCGTGACCCGGGGGTCGTCCTTCAACTTGAAGGTGCGGGCGAATTCGGCGGCGAGTTCGGGGTCAGAGGCGAGCAACTCGGCGAGCCGGCGATCAGCGTCCTCGACCATCGTGCGCAGCTTCAGGCACTTGATCGTGCGACCGCCTCGACCGACACGCTCGTGGCCGTAGAACGCGGCGCCCTTGGACGAGAGGCGGATGAGTCCGGCCAGCGCCAGCATCAGCGGTGCCCACAGTGGCGCACTCACCACCACCGCACTCACGTCGAACGCCCGCTTCACGCCGTCACGAGCGGCGCGTGGCAAGACCGTCACGGTGGGTGGCGCGGACTCGCGCAGCGGGCTGTCGACCGAGACGAGATCGATCGAACGAGCCCGCTCCTCGATGGTGCGCAGGTCGATGACGACCTCGCCGGTACTGGCGTCGACCGTGATCACGCCCGGCAGGTCCGCCGGATCCTCGACCAGGTCTTCACGGGGTTCAACGCTGGTGATCAAGCCTCCCGCGCCCCGGCCACGGACCCGGCGGCGACGTGCACGCTCGGTGATCCGTACGTCGAGATCGGGAAATACGTTGCTCGCCATTGGAACTCCCCGCCCCTTTCTCCCCAGTTGTCGGTTTCGCGGTGCGGGTCGGACTGATAGGAGCGATTTTTTTCGCATCCACTGCCGAGCGAGCGCCGTGAAAGAGCAAATGCCTCCACTTTCCGGGCTCGTCGGGCAACCCGGAAGACGATGAAACTACCACCCAAAACGGACTTTCACAACCGATATTGACCGGATTGAGTCGTCCGGCCCATTCAAGAGCGCAGCGCGACACCGTCGATAGGTCGGAGGTCACGGAAACCCCGGCACCCAAAATCGCGCGGAGAGCGAGATTGCGGTGTCGGCGCCCTTCGACTGACCCCAAGGAGTCATGAGATGCCGTCCCAGTTCCGCTTCCGGGCCCTCGCCGCACTGTGTGTGGCGTTCCTCGTCCTGCTGGCGCCCCAACTCGCGAGCGCAGGATCGGATGCGCCTCGCGTGAATACCGCGCTCGCCCGGATCACTCGTCATCACCACCGTCACCACCACCACCGTCACCACCACCACCGTCACCACCACCACCACCACCGTCACCACCACAGCCCGACGCCGAGCACCACGACGACCACGACGGACCCGGCGCCGGTGCCCGACCCCCAGCCCGTCCCGACCCCGGTTCCGGTCCCAGTCCCGACTCCAGTCCCGACTCCAGTGCCGGTCCCAGTCCCGACTCCAGTCCCGACTCCTGTTCCGGCGCCGGACCCGGTCCCGACTCCGGTCGCGCCGAGTTTGTGTCTCGCGGAGCACCCGTCGGTGGTCTCGGGGGTCCAGTCGAGTCGGTTCAAGCCGTCGATCAGCGGTCACCTCGCGGTGGACGCCCGTTCGGCGTCGTGGACCCAGGTCGACAACTGGCCGGTTTCGATCTATGGCTCCGGCAGCGTGTGCTGGAACGGTGGATCGATCAACGGCACTTGGTCCAACAGCACGACGTGGGACGTGTTCCACCACACCGGTGGCTTCTCCTTCCAGACGCCGGACTCGGTCATCGAGGACGTGCGCGTGCACAACTACGGCGATGCGATCAACGTTCGCGACGGCGCCAGCAACTGGGCCGTGCGAGGCGCTCACACGTCGTTCATCCACGACGACTGTCTGCAGGACGACTACCTGAACTCGGGTGTCATCTCCGACTCGCTGTTCGACGGTTGCTACGTGGGTATCTCGACCCGCCCGTCGTCGAGCGACAC
>JBDUBS010000662.1:0-7619 GCA_040003875.1 Acidimicrobiia bacterium
CGTCGGGCCCGTGACCGTCGGGCCCGTGACCGTCGGGCCCGTGACCGTCGGGCCGGTGTGAGAGGGCGCGCGGTCGTCGGTCCATTCGTCCGACCCGATGATCTTCACCGACGGCTCCAGCGTCTCGCGGTCGATGCGGACCCGTTCGATGGCGCCGGCGGTTGCGCGCTGGCCGCAACTGATCTGCGCGCCCTCGAACGCCGGACCGGTCGGGCTCGACGCGGCCCAGACGGCCGCGGTGGAGCCGAGCATGATCTCGGCGTTGGTCCCGATGTCCACGAGGAGCTGCGGATGCTCCGAGCGGTACGGGCCCTCGGCGAGCGTCGCGGCCGCGGTGTCGGCGCCGACGTGACCCGCGATGCACGGACCGACGTAGACCGCGGCGTGCGGGAATGCGAGACCGAGCGCGGCGGCCGTGGTGTGGACGGCTTCGTCGGTCGCGAGCTCGAAGGGTGCGCTCCCGAGTGGTGTCGGGTCGATGCCGAGGAGGAGGTGGTGCATGATCGGGTTGCCCACGAGCACGATGTCGAACAGTTCGGTCGGCGCGGTGCCGGCAGTGGCGCCCAGCTCCGCAAGGAGTTCGCCGAGCGCGTCGCGCACGGCATGCGTCAGCTCGATGTCACCGCCCGGGTTCATCATCACGTAGGAGACCCGGCTCATGAGGTCTTCACCGAAACGGATCTGGGGATTCATCCGACCGGCCGACGCCAGGACCGCGCCGGTCGTGAGATCGACGAGATGACCGGCGATCGTCGTCGAGCCGATGTCGACGGCGGCGCCGTAGGCACGGTCGGTGAAGCCGGGACGACTGGTGATCAGGACGGGCAACGGATCGCCGGTGCGCCGCAACACCACCGTGCCGCCGCGCGACTCACCCGCAAAGGAACGGTGCAGTCCCGCCAGCGCGGACGCATCCACTGCACCGAAGTCGATCCCGTGTTGGTCGAGGAGCGCCGCACGGATGGCGGTGACCAGGCTCGTGCCGTCCATCGCTGCGGCCGGCAGTTCGACGTAAGCGAGGGTGACCAAGGGATCGACCACGAGATCGTCGAGCGCGATCGCCTTGCGCACGACGGGTCGGTGCACCTGACTCGACGCCGGCACGTCGATGACGACGTCCTGTTCGACCACGGCGAGACATCCGAGGCGGGCGCCGGGTTGCACCGGCCGGGCCGGTCGAGCATTGATTTCCGCAGCTCCCGGCGCCCCCAGAGCGTCGGCGCCGGACTCGATGGCCCACTTCGCGAACGACCCGGCGGCCGGCACGACCTGACAGTGGCCGCAGATCCCCCGGCCCCCGCAGACGCTGTCGAGGTCCACGCCGAGTTCGCGCGCCGCGGCGAGCACGGTGGTGCCTGCTGCGACCGGCCCGCGACGCCCCGACGGCGTGAAGACGACGTGGCGGATCACGGCGCCGCCCGGTCGGGATCGATGCCGGCGCGTGCGGCGATGGCGGTGAGCCGCGCCTTGGTGTAGCCGGCGTCGAACCGGGCCGCCGCGTCGTCGGCCGCGGCCTGCGCGCGTTCCGGGTCGGGGTCGGCGGTGAGGGGTTGGGCCTCCCGCTTCCACTCGGCCACGTAGTCGGAGGCTTGCGTGAGCCCCGCGACGGTCGCGGCTTCGTCGACCGCGCGTTGGAAGCGGCGGGGGAGTGCCGCTCGGTACCGCGTCCGGCCCACCTGGACGTTCACCTGGGTGGGGATGTCCCGCCACCAGATGACGACGAGCTGGGCGGCCACGTCAGGCCCCGACTCGGTCCCGCGCCCCGACGACCGCCGTCCGGAACGGCTCGAGACCCACCGGGACGTGGTCGAACGCGAGTCCCAGACGAGCGGCGGCCGCGCGACCCATTCGGACGACCGCTCCGTCGTCGGTCTGGGAGAGCAACACCACCCTGGTGTAGTGCGCGAAGTACTGGTCGCGGAGTTCCGGATGGCGGTCGAGTCCGAGGCCACCGATCACGAGCGCATCGAAGTTCCGGGCCAGGAAGTCGGTCAGGTAGAAGGTGCCGGGCTCCGCCCCGGCGAGGGCCGCGAAGCGCTCGGGGCCGGCGAAGAACTCGTAGCAGTGCGCACCGGGGAGTCGGACCGCCCCGAGGCGCGTGAGGGTGACGTCGAGCAGGCCGCCGGTGCCGCAGTCGGCATAGGCCACGAAGATGCGGTCGGGCGTTCCGGCCGCGGCAACTGCGGCGGCGACTGCGGCGGGGATGGCGTCGGGTCGGTTGTGCAGGTTGGCCGGGAGGTACACGACCTCGACCGCTTCGGTGCTGCCGGGCACCTGCCCGAGGACGGCGCGCAGCTCGCGCACGAGGGCGCCGCACGCGATGACCAGGGTGCGGTCCCGCGGTCGATCGGGTGCGGCGGGCGTGCAGGCGGGCTCAGGCACTGGCTCGACGGGCGGAGACCAAGGTCTTCGCGGTCTCGGCGGCGATCGAGGCATCCCGGCAGTAGGCGTCGGCGCCGACGGCGGCACCGAACTCCTCGTTGAGGGGCGCGCCGCCGACCAGCACGATGAAGTCGTCGCGCCGACCCTTCTCCTTCAGGGTGTCGATCACGATCTTCATGTAGGGCATTGTGGTCGTGAGCAGGGCCGAGAGCCCGAGAATGTCGGGCTGGTGCTCGTCGAGTGCCGAGAGGTACTCGTCGACCGAGGTGTTGACACCGAGATCGATGACCTCGAATCCCGCACCCTCCATCATCATCGCCACGAGGTTCTTGCCGATGTCGTGGATGTCGCCCTTCACCGTTCCGATCACCATCTTGCCGACGGGCTTCGCGCCGGTCTCGGCGAGGAGCGGTCGGAGCAACGCCATGCCCGCCTTCATTGCATTCGCGCTCAACAACACTTCGGGGACGAAGAGGATGCCGTCCCGAAAGTCGATCCCGACGATGCGCATGCCTTCCACCAAGGCATCGTCCAACACCTGCTGCGCGGAGAATCCACGGTCGAGCAGGATCTGGGTGCCCTCCGCGATCTCGTCGGCGAGGCCGTCGTAGAGATCGTCGTGCATCTGCTTGACGAGCTCGTCGTCGGCCAGAGCGCCGAGGTCGATCGGTTCGTCGGCCGGTTCGTCGGCCGCATCGTCGGTCATGGCGTCGAGGTCCCGTCTTTCCACGATGCGGGTAGGCTCCGCATCGTGGAAAGCGTACCGCACCGCTCGGATCGCGGAGTGCAGTCGGTCGACCGCGCGTTCGCGATTCTGGGTGCGGTGGCGGTGATTCCGGCCGGCGTCAGCGAGGTGGCGCGGCGGACTGGGCTCGCGGTGAGTACGTGTGCGCGACTCCTCTCCACGCTGGAGTGGCTCGGCGCGGTGGCGCGCGTCGATCCGGGACCCGTCTATCGAATCGGTCGCACGATGCACGACCTCGCGGCGTCGCTCGATCCTACGTCCGGTCTCGTGACCAGGGTGCGTCCCCACCTCGAGGCGCTGGTGGCTGAGGTCGGCGAAACCGCCGGCATCGCCGTCGCCGACGGCGCCCGCCACGTGCTGTACCTCGATCAGGTGGAGTCGGGTCAGGACGTGACCCTCCAGGACTGGACCGGTCACCGGCTCCCGCTGCATGTGGTGTCGAGTGGGCTCGTCCTCCTTGCCGACCGGACGGCCGCCGCGGTGCGCGACTATTGCGCGCCTGGGCTCGACCGGTTCACCGAGCACACGACCACGCGTGCCACGACCCTTCGCACGCGTCTGGCCGCGGCCCGGACGGACGGTTTCGCCTGGACCGTCGAAGAGTTCGCGGCGGGGATCAGCTCGGTCGCGGCGCCGGTGGTGGAGGACGGCGTGGTCGTCGCAGCGTTGCACGTGCACGGCCCGAGCTACCGGCTGCGACCGTCGAACCGCAAGGCGGTACGCGCCCTGCTGGCCACGGTCCGCAGGTTCGCCCGCGCGTAGCGGCGCATCGTCGGTCGGCGCGGCGCGAACGACATTGACGGTGGTACCGCCGAAACTCCTAGGGTGCCCCGGATGGGCGACCAGCCAGCACCGATGATCTCGTGCCGGGGCGTGTGGAAGGTCTTCGGGCCGAAGCCGGAGCGGGTCGTGGGCTCGCCCGATGCCGACTTGCCGCGTGCGCAACTCGAGGCCCGGACCGGCTGTGTCGCGGCGGTCCGCGACGTGAGCTTCGACGTCCCCGAGGGCGGGGTGTTCGTCGTGATGGGGCTCTCGGGCTCGGGCAAGTCGACGCTCATCCGTTGCTTCAGCCGGTTGATCGAGCCCACTGCCGGTGAGGTGCGGATCGACGGCAGCGACGTGCTCGCGCTCGACGCCGCGGAACTGCGCGAGCTGCGACGGACGCGGCTCTCGATGGTGTTCCAGAACTTCGGGCTCCTGCCGCACCGCCGCGCCCTGGACAACATCGCGTTCGGCCTCGAGGTCCAGGGTATGGGCAAAGCGCAGCGACTCGAACGCGCCACCGACATGCTGGATCTCGTCGGTCTCGGTTCCGTGGGCGAGTCCTATCCCGACGAACTCTCCGGCGGGATGCAGCAGCGGGTCGGGCTGGCGCGTGCGCTCGCCAACGACCCGGCGATCCTCCTCTTCGACGAGCCGTTCTCCGCTCTCGACCCGCTCATTCGCCGCGACATGCAGGACGAGGTCGTCCGGCTGCAACGCGAGCTCAAGAAGACGGTCGTGTTCATCACCCACGACCTCGCAGAGGCGCTCAAGGTCGGGGACCAGATCGCGATCATGCGCGACGGTCGCTTCGTGCAGGTGGGGAGTCCCGAAGAAGTGGTGGCGGCACCGGCGGACGACTACGTGCGCGACTTCGTACGCGACGTCCCGCGCGGTCACGTGCTGACCGCCCGCTCGATCATGAACAACGCGGTCGTCGACGCCACCGCTACCGTTCCGGCCGCGACCAAAGTGAGCGACCTCGTGCCGGTGGTTGCCGCCACCGACGGTCCCGTTGCGGTAGTCGACGACGACGGATCGGTGTGCGGTTCGGTCGATCGGCTCTGCGTGCTCGACGCGCTCTCCGACGTACCCCTTGTCGGCTGAGGGTCGCCGGGTGAGGGTCGTCGGATGAGGGTGGTCGTGTGACCGCGGTTGGCGCAACGGTGGCGCGGGTGCGATCGGTCGTGGAGTTGGAGACCGGTCCGCCGGTGCACCATCGACGGGTCGACTCCAAGCGCGTGGCCATCGCAGTCGGCGGGCTGATCGTCTTCACCGCCGTGCTCGCGATCGTCTGGGGCGATCCGCCCGCCGGTTGGTGGGACTTCGGCATCTCGCAGTGGGTCGATCACGTCAACGAATGGCTGAAGCTCAATCGCACCGACAACTGGGCGTTCGTCTACGGGTTCACGCCGTTCGCCCATTTCCTCACCAACCTGGTGCAGTGGGCGCTCGACGCACTGAACTCCCTCACCTGGCTAGGTGTGCTCGCGGTCGCGACACTGGTGGCGTTGCGGGTTTCGGGATGGTCGGCCGCGATCACCGCCGCGGCGGGCACGGTGCTGGTGGGCGCGCTGCAGCTCTGGGACTCCGCCATGATCACGGTCGCGATGATCCTCGTCTCGGTCGCGATCGCCATCGTCGTGGGCGTTCCGCTCGGCGTCTTGAGCGCGCGCCGCCCTGCCTTCGAACGGGCGACCAAGGTGTTGCTCGACGGGATGCAGGTGCTGCCGGCGTTCTGTTACCTGTTGCCGCTGGTGCTGCTGTTCGACATCGGATACCCACCCGCCATCATCGCGACGGTCGTCTTCGCGCTGCCGGCGACGATCCGCCTCACCGCGCACGGGATCCGGGGCGTGCCGGAGGGTGCCGTCGAGGTCGGTACCGCGTTCGGGGCCGACAAGCGCCAGACCCTGCGCAAGATCGAGATACCGATGGCGCGCTCTGCCCTCCTCCTCGCGCTCAACCAGACCGTGAACCTCGCCCTCGGGGTGGTCGTGATCGCCGCGCTCGTGGGGGCCGAGGGGCTCGGGAACGACGTCCTGAAGGCGCTGCAGACGGTCAATGTGGGCGCCGGGTTTCAGGCCGGCCTGGCGATCGTGGTGGTCGCCATCGTCTTCGATCGCATGAGCCGCGGCCGTTCGGAGACCGCCGCTCGCGCGTACCGCAAGCGCCGGACGCCCGAACGGTTGCGGGCCGAACTCATCGGCGCGGCCGTGGTCCTGGTGGCGGTCGTCTTCGCTGCCAAAGCCGCTTCGGTCGGGTCGTTCCCGACGTCGGTGCACTGGTCGATCGCGGGCCCCGTCAACAATGCGGTCGAGTGGATCAAGGACACCTTCGGGTGGCTCGACTCGGTCAGCAACTTCTTCGTCATCGACGTTCTCACCCCGATGCGCGACTTCCTCACCGATCTGCCGTGGTGGGGAGTCGCCGGGGGAGTGACGGCGATCGGCTGGGCCAGCGGTGGGCGGCGGGTCGCGGTCACCTGCGCGATCGCCTTGCTCGTCATCGCCGGCCTCCAGACCAGCCAACCCGACAGCGGGAGCATCTGGTTCGACACCATGGACACCCTCACCCAGGTGCTGGTCGCCGTGGTGCTGTCGGTCGCGGTCGCGATCCCGCTCGGGATCGTGGCCGGGCTCAACGCTCGGTTCCTCGCGGTGATTCGTCCGGTACTGGATGCAATGCAGGTCCTCCCGGCATTCGTGTATCTGGTGCCGGTGATCGCGCTGTTCAACCCGGGTCGGTTCCCCGGCATCGTCGCGTCGCTCGTCTACGCGCTGCCGTTGGGAATCCGGCTCACCGCGCTCGGGATCCGGGACGTTCCGCCGACCACCGTCGAAGCGGCTCAGGCGATGGGCGCGACCCGGATGCAGATCCTGCGCAAGGTGCAATTGCCCCAAGCGTGGCGGTCGATCCTCCTCGGCGTGAACCAGACGATCCTGATGGTGTTCTCGGTCGTGGTCATCGCGGGCCTCATCGGGGGCGGCGCGCTCGGCCTCGACGTGGTCTACGGTCTGACCAAGAGTCAGCTGGGACTCGGTATCGAGGCCGGAATCGCGATCGTCGCGCTGGCTGTCGTGCTCGACCGCATCACCCAAGCGTGGGGTGGGACGGGCCGGCAGCGATCGCCACGGGCGGGTTGACGACCGAGAAGTACCGAGCGCCCGACCGGACGTCCGACAAGGGGAGAGAACGAATGATGCGCACGAAGCGCGGGTTGATCGCGGCGGTTGCGATCGCCATGGTGGTGTTCGCCGCCTGCGGGAGCAGCGGCGGGAGCAAGTCGAGCGGTAGCTCGTCGGGATCCGGGAAGTACGGCGGGAATGTGACCATCGCGGTCAACCCGTGGGACGGCTCGGCGGCGAACGCGAACGTCGCCAAGGTGGTGCTCGCGAAGCAGGGCGTGACCGTGGCGCTCAAGGACATCGACGAGAACGCCGTGTGGGCCGGGCTCGACTCGGGCTCGATCGACGCGAATCTCGAGGTCTGGCCGTCCGGACACGCGTCCGATATCTCCACCTTCATCACCAAGAAGAAGTCGGTGGTGAATGGTGGGCTCATCGGTCCCGATGGTCACATCGGCTGGTACATCCCCGATTTCGTCGCCACCGCGCATCCCGAGTTCAAGACGTGGGAAGGCCTCAAGACCCAGGCCGCGGCCGACTACTTCAAGACCGCCGAGACCGGCGACAAGGGCCAGTTCCTGCTCGGCGACCCGAGCTACGTG
>JBDUBS010000076.1:0-7617 GCA_040003875.1 Acidimicrobiia bacterium
CCGACGGACAGGTGCTCGACGTCAGCCGGACCGAGAACGAAGACCTCTTCGGTCTCGTCATCGGCGGCTACGGACTCATCGGGCTCGTGCTCGAAGTCGAGCTGCAACTCACCGACGACATGCTCCTCACCCAGACGGTCACGAACGTCACCAGCGCGACCTTCGCTGCCGCGTTCGAAGCGTGTCTGGCCGCAGGCACCGCGATCTTCGGTTACGCCCGGCCGTGCTTCGCCATCGACGACCGGTACATGGTCGACACGTCGATGGTGACCTACACCAAGGTTCCGGATCCCGACCCGGCATCGCCCTTGTTCGCGATCCAGGACATGACCTACCTCGCACTGCGCAAGCTGATCTACGACCTGTCACGGTCCTACGACTGGGCGAAGACCACCAAGTGGGATCTGCAGGTGCAGTACGGCGACGAGTTCAACATGAGCCAGATCTCGCGGAACAACCTCATGCGCGCCGACATCCGGATCCCGGGCGACTACCGGTCCTCGAGCGACACCGATGCGTTGCAGGAGTACTTTGTCCCCTGCGACCGCTACGCCGATTTCGCCGCCGGGCTCGCCGGCATCCTCCGCGCCCACCGGGTCAACATGATCAGCCTCGGCATCCGCTACGTGCCCCAGACCACGGAATCGGTGCTCAGTTACTCGCCCGAGTCTGCGGTGTTCAGCGCGATCATGGTGGTCAACCACGACTCCTCGACGGCCGGCGTCGAGGCGGTTCGGGACTGGACGCGTGAGATCACAGATCTCGTCATCTCACTCGGCGGCACGTACTACCTGCCGTACGCGGGGTACCCGACGCGCGAACAGGCCCACGCCGCGTATCCACGACTGTCCGAGTTCATCGCGAAGAAGAATCAGTACGACCCCGACCACGTCTTCTGCAACTGGTTCTTCGCCAACTACGGCGAGTAGCGCCGCGAGACCTACGCGTGCTGGCTGCTGACGCTGACGACCTCGCCGGTCATGTAGGTGGAGTAGTCGGAGGCGAGGAAGACGATCACGTTGGCGATCTCCCACGGCGCCGCAGCACGACCGAACGCCTCGCGCGCAGTGAGTTCCTCGAGGACCTCGTCGCTCGTCACCTTCGAGAGGAAAGGGTGCATCGCGAGTGAGGGTGCCACCGCGTTCACCCGCACGCCGTAGAGCGCAGCCTCGACCGCAGCACAACGGGTGAGCGCCATGACACCCGCCTTGGCCGCGGCGTAATGCGCCTGGCCGCGTTGCGCGCGCCAGCCGAGGACCGACGCGTTGTTCACCACCACCCCCGCGTGACGCGGTTGCATGTGCCGCAGCGCGGCGCGCACGCAACGGAACGTGCCGTTGAGGGTGACGTCGAGGACCTTCAACCACTGCTCGTCGGTCATGTCGACCAGATCGGCGGTCCCGCCGAGACCCGCGTTGTTCACGACGATGTCGACCTCGCCGACCGCGGCGACTGCGCCGGCGAACATCGCCTGCACCTGCTCCTCGACGGTGACGTCACACGGAAGCGCGGCGGCGACCCCGTCGCCGAGTTGCTCGGCCGACTCGGCCAGCCGCCGTTCGTGCGCGTCGCTGATCACGACCGTCGCACCCTCGGCGATGCAGCGCTCCGCGGTGGCGAAGCCGATTCCGGTGCCGGCGGCCGCAGTGACGAGCACCCGCTTACCGGCGAGCAGTCCGTGGGCCGGCGGAATCGCAGGAGTGGGCAGAACGGGGTCAGGGGTCACGGGGTCACCTTGGGTTCGGGCGGCAGGCCGAGGACCCGTTCGCCGATGATGTTGCGCTGGATCTGGTTGGAGCCGCCGTAGATGGTGTCGGCCCGGGTGTAGAGAAACATCCGCTGCGCGAGCGTGAGGTCGTACGGCAAGGCGTCGCCGATCTGCGACCACGGCCCGCGGATGTCCATCGCGAGTTCGCCCATCCGCCGGTGCAGGCCGGCCCAGAAGAGCTTGCCGATCGACGTCTCCCGGGTCACGTCGCCCCGCGCCATCGCGGTCAGCCCGCGCATCGCGGTGTACCGCATGATCTCGACCTCGATGTAGGTCTGCGCGAGCCGCTGACGCGTCACCGGGTCCGAGTCGATGCCGCGCTCGCGCGCGACGTCGACCATGTCGCTCCATTCGTGGGCGAACCCGAGTTGTTGCCCGAGTGTGAGCGCCCCGCGTTCGAACGCGAGCGTGCCCATCGCGACCTTCCAGCCGCCGTTCACCTCGCCGACGACGAGATCGGCCGCAGTGCGCGCACCGTCGAAGAAAACTTCGTTGAACTCGGACGTGCCGGTGATCTGCTCGATCGGTCGGATCTCGATGCCCGGCTGATCCATCGGCACGAGCAGGTAGGAGATGCCGCGGTGACGGGGCGCGTCGCGATCGGTCCGGGCCAGCACGAAGCACCACTGCGACCAGTGCGCAAGTGACGTCCACACCTTCTGGCCGTGGAGCACCCACTCGTCGCCGTCGCGCTCGGCCCGCGTCGACAGGTTGGCGAGGTCCGACCCCGCGTTCGGCTCCGAGTAGCCCTGGCACCACTGTTCCCCACCGCTTGCGATGCGGGGCAGGAACCGCGCGCGCTGCGCGTCGGTGCCGAAGTGGAGGATCGTCGGACCGATGAGGCCCTCGCCGACGAGACCGACGCGGCCGGGTCCGCCCGCGCGCGCGTACTCCTCGTAGAAGATCACCTGTTCCAGCAGCGATGCGTCCCGGCCGCCGTATTCGACCGGCCAGGACAGACAGGTCCACCCCGCCGCACCGAGGGCACGCTCCCACGCGAGCCGCTCCGCGAAGAGCGCGTGCTCGTCCCCGGGACCGCCGCGACCGCGCACGCCCGCGAACTCACCTTCGAGCGCCGCGAGGAGCCACTCGCGTGCTTCCGCGCGGAATGCATCGTGCTCGGCCGAGAACCGGAGATCCACGGGGGCTCAGCGAGGCCGGTAGAACGGGTTCCACGGATCGTCGCGGGCACCGTCCACCGCGTCGACGCTCGGGCCGCCCTTCAGACCGGAGATCAGCGCGCCACACATCGCGGCGCGGTTGTTGTCGAACACCGCCTTTGCATCGGCCGCGAGCGGGTTCACCCACACGGCGGCGATGATCACCAGCTCGCCGACCCAATCCGCCGAGATGACCTCCTGCGCGACGGCATCGGCGACGCCGGCGGCGACCCCGGCCTGGGCCGCGCCCCAGGTCATCTCGGCGTGGCGCTCACCCCCGATACCCGCCTTGTTCACGAACAAGGTGGGAGGCTGCACCGCGAGGCCGGGCCGGATGATGGTGACGAAGGGCGCATGACCGTGGGTGGGCGAGGCCAACGCCGTGGTCCACGCGACCCCGACCGGACCCGACCGCTCACCGAGTACCGAGTTGATGTGCGCGGCCTCGAGGCCCTCACCGACGTAGCTCTCCCCGATCTGCACCCGGGCATGTTGCCAGACGTCGGGGTCAGGCGCGATTCCGGCGAGCTCGAACGAGCAACGCCGTCGCTCCCGCGGCCAGCGCGACCCCGGCCGCGAGCTCGGTCCGCAACCCCTCGGGCGACTCCCGCTGGATCCGCTTGTGCATCCGGTCGACTGCCGCGGGGAGCGGGTTGACGCCGAAGAAGTACTCCCCGGGCTTGTCCGAGTCGAGGATCGCGGCCCCGGCCATACCGGCCAGCAGCGCCCGGCGCGGCGGGACCCCGGCCACGGTGACGAGCGCGACCGTGGCCAACCCGAGCAGCCCGTCCCGCTTGGCGACGGCGTAGAACCCGTCCCGGCCGAGCTGCGGGTTCCCCCAGTGCGGGGTCATGTCCATCACGACGTGGGTCGCGAACCCGAGACCGAATGCGGCGACGGGACGTCGTCGGAAGACGCTGCCCGCGATGGCGCCGGCGAGGACGTGGTTCGTAATGAACATGGTTTCACTTCCGCTCTCGGCCGTCGGCCGGGCCGCTCGGGTTCCGCTCGGTCACACCGCGTTCAGGTCGTCGGCGCCGAGTCCATGTCGTCGTCGTTGGGCGTCGCGCCTCGGTAGTGTGCCGCGCCGTCCACCATCCACGCACCATGGAGGCTCACCGTGTCGTTCGAAGTCGGAGTGCAGCTCCATCCCCAGGTCGGGACCGTCGACGAGCTGCGGACGGCATGGAAGGCCGCCGACGCCATGGGGGCCGACAGCATCTGGATCTGGGACCACTTCTTCCCGCTGTACGGCAACCCCGACGCCGCGCACTACGAGGCGTACACGCTCCTCGCGGCGATTGCCGTCGACACCGAACGGGCCCGCATCGGCGCTCTGGTCACCTGCAACTCGTACCGCAACCCGCAACTCCTCGCCGACATGGCGCGCACCATCGACCTCCTGAGTCACGGGCGCTTCACGCTCGGCATCGGTTCGGGATGGTTCGAGCGCGACTACACGGAATACGGCTACGACTTCAAGACCGCGCCCGACCGGCTGCGCGACCTCGAAGCCGCGCTACCGAAGATCGCCGACCGTCTCGGTGCGCTCGTGCCCCCACCGGAGGGCGATGTGCCGATCCTCATTGGTGGCAGCGGTGAGAAGGTCACTCTGCGGCTCGTGGCCGAATACGCCGACGCCTGGAACTCGTTCGGACCGCCCGAGAACTTTGCCCACAAGAACGCGGTCCTCACCGAGTGGTGCACGAAGTCGGGCCGGTCCCCGAAAGAGGTGGAACGGACCGTCGCGATCCAACCCAACGAGGTCGACTCGATCGACGCGTACGTCGAAGCCGGCGCCGAGCACTTCATCGTGATGGTCGGTGCGCCGTACGACCTCGCACCGCTCGAAGCGCTGATCGCCGCGCGCGGATGACGACGCCGGTCCTGCTCCCACCGGGGGCGCGACCGGGTTTCATCGGGCCGCTCGCGGTCCCCGGCGACCTCTGGTGGGTGTGTGCCGAACCGACCCCACTGGCCGGGATGGCCTATCCCCGCGCCGGCGTCTGGGACACCCTCGCCGGCCTCGGGTTCCGGCACGTGGTCGACCTGACCCGTGACGCCTCGAAGTACGACGCGACCCCGCTCACCAACCACGCGAGCCAGCTCTCGGATCTGATCGCGCGGCGGCGACCGCCGGACGCCGAACGCGACGAGGCGCGCATCCGCGCCGCCGCGCTGCTCGTGGCCGACCGGTGGTCGGCCGGAGAAGGCGTGTTGGTGCACTGTCACGGCGGACGCGGCCGGACCGGATCGGTGATCGGCAGCGCGCTGGTCCTGCTGGGCCACGACCCCGAAGCGGTCGTCGATTGGCTGCACCGCGTCCAGCGCACCCGCGGTCGGCGCGGTTGGCCCGAGCAGCGGTGGCAGGCGGAGGTCGTCCTCCGCTCCGGATCGGGCGAATCCCGCGGTTCGTGACCGGATTCGCGCGCTACGCGCGATTCTACGAACTCTGACGAAAGGTTCGAGTGGTTCGAAACCCTCCGCCTTGCCGCAGATCGTTGCATGCGCTAACAAAGTGGCTCGGCGGAAACTCTGCATTCGGTGCGTATTGACGCGCGCGGCCGGATACACCCGGGCGAACCGCCCGAAGGATCCCACCATGACCACATCTGCATCACCCGCGGGCCGCGTCGGCCGGGCCCGCACCGCACTCCTCACCGCGTCAGCCGGGCTCGCGCTCACCGCCCTGACGGTCGTGGGCGTCGGAGCGACGCCGGCGCCGTCCGGCCCCGTCGCCCACGGCGTCCTCCCCCAGACTGCGTCGAGTCACGAACCGCCGCGCCTGCAGCGCGCCGGCGCCGCCAGCGACGCCACGTCGACGACGAGCACGACCAGTACGACCACCCCGGCGCCTGCGCCTCCCTCCGACACCCTGCTCACGCCCGAGGATGTCCCGGACCCGAGCGTCATCCGTCCGATCTCGATCGTCGGACGGATCCAGATCCCGAAGATCGGACTCGACGCCGAGTTACGCGATCAGATCACGCAACAGTCGATCGACCTCGGCCCGTCGCATTGGCCCGGCACCGCCCTGCCGGGCGGCTACGGCAATGCAGTGATCGCGGGCCACCGCAACAGCCACACCGCGCCGTTCCACGACACCGCCTCCCTGACGGTCGGTGACGCCATCACCCTGGTCGACGCCGCGGGACGCGCGTTCACGTACCACGTGACCGAGATGTTCGTAGTCGACCCGTCCGCGGTGTGGATCACCGAACAGAAGCCGGGCCACACGCTCACGCTGTTCACGTGCCATCCCCTCGGATCCTCGGCGCAGCGCCTCGTGATCCGCGCCACGCTCGACTGAGCCACCCGCGGGTAGGTTCGCCCGATGCGCGACGATCCCGGCTCTGACGTCACTGCCACCAGGTCCGACGGCACCGACCTCACGCGCCGCCTCGACGGCCTGCGGATCGCAGTCGTCGGCGCGGGGACACAACCGTCGGACGATCCCGAGGCGCCGATCGGCAACGGTCGCGCCATCGCAGTGCGTGCTGCACGCGAGGGCGCAACCGTGGTGTGTGTGGACCGCGACCCGGTGCTGGCGGAAGCCACGGCGGAACTCGTGCGCGGCGCCGGCGGCGAGGCCACGATCGTCATCGGCGACGCCGGGACCGCCGAGGGCTGCGAAGCCATCGGGGACGGCATCGGAGACACCATCGACGGGTTGGTCCTGAACGTGGGAACCGGCCGGGGTGCCGGGCTCCGGGGCACCACCGTCGAAGACTGGGACGTGACGTTCGCGGTCAATCTCCGCTCGCACTTCCTCATCGCCCAACGCGCGGTCGAGCAGATGGGCGACGGCGGATCGATCGTGTTCGTCAGCTCGGTCGCCGGGCTGAAACCGGGGAGCCGGATCCCTGCGTACGACGCGTCGAAGGCCGGCATCGTGGGACTGAGCCGCGCCGTCGCGCTCGAGGGCGGCCGGCGTGGGATCCGCGCCAACGTGGTCGCGCCCGGCCTGATCGACACACCGATGGGACGGTGGGCCTCACGCGGCCGACCCTCACGCGACCGGACGCCAGTGCCGCTGGGCCGTCAGGGCACCGCGTGGGAAGTCGCCGCGACCGTCGCGTTCCTTTTGTCGCCCGACGCGAGCTACATCACGGGACAGACCATCGCGGTCGACGGCGGCCTCACCCTCGTCTGACCGTCGCAACCGGGGCCCCCGTCGGAGCATGAGCCGATAAGGTCACCGTCAACACGCGGGAGTCCGGTGCGCCGGGCTGAGAGGAGGGCACGCAGCCCTCGACCGTCAGAACCTGATCCGGGTCATGCCGGCGCAGGGAGTCTCGGTTCCGCAGCCTTCCGTGCGCATTGGTACGACCCACCCGACGTGAGGACGACCGATGCACGCGATCGTGGCCGCAGGTGGTGACCCGCTGCACGAAGCATGGATCCCCGCGCTCCCTGGCGCGGACCTCGTGGTGGCCGCCGACTCCGGACTGGCGCACGTCTTCGCACTCGGCCTCACGCCCGACGTCGTGGTCGGCGACTTCGACTCGGTGACCGAGACCGACCTCGAACGGGCGCGCCAACTGGGCGCACGGGTCGAGCAGTACCCCCCCGACAAGGACGCGACCGACCTCGAACTCGCGCTCGACGTGGTCGGGGCACTCGGCGCCACCACGGTCACCGTGATCGGCGCCGGCGGCGGCCGCCTCGATCACCTGGTGGGCGGGCTCC
>JBDUBS010000153.1:0-7600 GCA_040003875.1 Acidimicrobiia bacterium
ATCCTTGGCGGGTGCCTTCACCGACCTCGTTCGCGCCCTCTGCGCGCACCATTCTCGTGGTCGAGGACGAAGCCGCCATCGCCGATGCCATCGCGGCGCGCTTGCGGTCGGAGGGGTACGCCGTGGAGATCGCCTCCGACGGACCGACCGGCGTCGAACGGTGCAATGCCCTCCAACCCGACCTGGTCGTCCTCGACCTGATGCTGCCCGGCATCGACGGCCTCGAGGTGTGCGAGCGGATCCAGACCGAACGCGCGGTTCCGGTGCTCATGCTGACCGCCCGCGACTCCGAGCACGACCTCCTCGTGGGTCTCGGCGTCGGCGCGGACGATTACATGACCAAACCGTTCAGCAGCCGTGAACTCGTGGCTCGGATCCACGCGCTGCTGCGGCGGGTCGAGCGGTCCCGCCACGACGGCGCGACCACAGAAGTCCCCGGCTCGATCCACGTCGAAGACCTCGAGATCGATCGGGCGTCGCGGCGGGTACTGCGCGGCGGGGAACGCGTCCACCTCACCCCCACCGAGTTCGATCTGGTCTTGTTCCTCGCCGAGACGCCGGGCGCGGTGTACACGCGTGAGGACCTGCTCGTGGAGGTCTGGGGGTACGACGTTGCCTCCGGACTGCGGACCGTCGACTCCCACGTCCGCGCCGTCCGGCGCAAGCTCGGGAACGACGTCATCCGCACCGTCCACGGCGTGGGCTACGCACTGGCGGACGTCGCGTGAAACGCCTCCCGCCGCGCCCGCACGTGCCCGACCGTCCACTCGATGCGGTCACGTCGATCAAGGTCAAGCTCGCGACTCTCATCGTGGGTGCGGTGGGCGTCACCGTCTTCGTGTTCTGGTTCGGGATCCGGGTCCTGCACCTGTGGCCGAGCCTGGCCGGGATCTTCGCGGCGGCCGTCGCGCTCCTGCTCGTGAGTCGGCTCGCACGCGGCATGACCTCCCCACTGCGCGAGATGGCGGTCGCAACTCAGGAGATGGCGAAGGGCCACTACGACCGGCGCATCACCGCCACGTCGCACGACGAGGTCGGCCGGCTCGCGGTCGCCTTCAACCAGATGGCGGCCGAGCTCGCCGAGACGGACCGGGTACGGCGCGACCTGGTCGCCAACGTGAGCCACGAACTCCGCACGCCCCTCACCGCGCTGCAGGCGACACTCGAGAACCTTGTCGACGGGGTCGCCGCGGCCGACCCCACCACGTTGGCCACGATGCTCGCCCAGGTGGAACGCCTCGGCCGGCTCGTGACCCAGCTCCTGGACCTCTCGCGGCTCGAAGCCGGTACCGTCCCGCTCGACCGGCACGCCTTCGCGGTGGAGCCGGTGCTCGCCCACGCGGTCAGGGAGCAGGAGCTGAGCGACCCGGGCATCGCGATCGAGATGAGCGTGGACGACCACGACCTCGCCGCCGACGGTGATCCCGAACGCGTCCACCAAGTTGTGGCGAACCTGCTCGAGAACGCGGTCCGCCACTCCCCGCGCGGCGGCTCGGTCCAGGTCCGGGCCCGGCGCAGCGCCGACAACGTCACCATCGAGGTGCTCGACAACGGTCCCGGTATCGCCGCGGCCGACGCCGAGCGCGTCTTCGAGCGGTTCTACCGCGCCGACACCGCCCGGTCGTCCTCCGATGGTGGTGCCGGGCTCGGACTCGCGATCGCCCGGTGGATCGTCGACCTGCACGGCGGCGAGATCCACCCCGAGCCCCGCGATCCACACGGTTGCCGCATGGTCGTGACCCTGCCCGGCGCCACGCCGATTTCTCGTCCCATCCAGGAGGTCTCCCGATGAAGTTCGCAACGCTCGACGACGCACTGCGTCGCATCCGTCGGGGCGAGATGGTGTTGGTCGCCGACGACGAGGACCGGGAGAACGAGGGCGACCTGACCATGGCCGCCGAGTGGGTGACTCCCGAAGCGATCAACTTCATGCTCCGGTGGGCCCGGGGACTCGTGTGCATGCCGTCCCACCCGTCGTACCTCGACCGGTTGGAGATTCCGCCCATGGTCCCACCCGACTCCGCCGGCAACGACACCCCCTTCAGTATCTCGATCGATCACCTGGACGCCGGTAGCGGCATCGGCGCCGCCGACCGGGCCCACACGGTGCGCAGATTCCTGGACCCGACCGCCACCGCCAGCGAGTTCTTGCGCCCGGGCCACGTCTTCCCGCTGCGGGCCCGTACCCGTGGCGTGCTCGAACGGCGGGGGCACACCGAGGCCGCCATGGATCTCGCCCGCCTCGCCGGACTCGCGCCGGTCGCGGTGATCTGCGAAGTGCTCCACGACGACGGGTCACCCGCCCGCATGCCGTTCCTGCAACTGTTCGCGGAGGAACACCGCATCGCGATCATCACCGTGGACCAGATCGTCGAACACATCCGCAGTCTGCCGGCGTCGGCGAACGACGCCGACGCGGCCACCGGCCGCGCGCCGCTCCTGCTGTAGGCGCGGCTACGTCCCGGGATCCTCGCCGACCTCGCGCAACGCGGCGGCGATCGCGCCGCGCATCCGCCGGGCGGTGTTCGGGGCAAGGTGGGCGACCAGTCCGTAGCCTGCGCCACCGCGCTCCTCGAGGGTCACGCTCACGCGCGGCTCACCGTCGTCGGACGCGTTCGGATCGTCGGTGAGGCCGACCATCCACGAGATCGGGGGGAACTCCTCGTCCGCCGGATGGTCGTCGAGTGCGTCATCGATCGAGCGCCGCATGGCGCCGACGCTACGCGAGCACGGGACGACGGCCGAGGAACGCCACGACCTGCTCGATCACGCTCGACCCCGCCGGGACCGGTACCTCCGGATCGAATCCGGCGAAGCCACGCACTTCGTCGCTCACGACCATGCGACATGCCTCCATGACACGGGTCGCGACCTCGGGATCGAGGTCGCCCGACTGCCCGGTGGCAGTGGCGATGTCCCACGAGTGAGTGGCGGTGTCGAGCAGGTTGATGCTCATCGCGACCATGGCGGGCATCGGACCGGCTCCGATGTCGACGGACGCGTCGGGCGCCAGCGACCGCCACGCGGCCAGCGTCGTGGCCGCGACCGCGCCGAACTGCGCGCCCGGATCGGGCTCGACGGCGGTGGCATTCGGGTCGAGGAGCAGCGATTCGCCGAGGACGCCTCGACCCATGTTCGTGACGACACCGATGGTGTGTGCCAACAGGGCCTGCACGTCCCATTCGGCGCACGGGGTGGGCGCCTCGAGCTGATTCGGCCGGATCTCGGCGATGACCCCGCCGGTGTGGTCGAAGGTGGCGTCGAGGGCGTCGAGCAGTTCCATGGGAGCTCCTGTCGGTGCCGGCAACTTGCACGACACGAATCTTTGTAAGAGAATCCTTACATGACTTCGGCAGCCGTGCAACCCTCGACTCTCGACCGCGCCGCCCACGCGGTCGCGGACCCGACCCGGCGCCGGATCCTCCACATCGTGCGCGACGAGGAGGTCCCCGCCGGTGAAGTCGCCGCCCACTTCACGCATCTGAGCCGCCCAGCGGTGTCCCAGCACCTGAGGGTCCTGACCGACGCGGCGTTGGTGTCCGTGCGGGTCGACGGGAACCGGCGGCTCTACCGAGCGCAGCCCGAGGGACTCGTCGAAGTCCGAGAGTTCGTCGAGTCGATGTGGACC
This sequence comes from Acidimicrobiia bacterium, assembly GCA_040003875.1. Taxonomy (GTDB): domain Bacteria; phylum Actinomycetota; class Acidimicrobiia; order IMCC26256; family JAENVU01; genus JAENVU01. The sequence continues at coordinate 3,629 of JBDUBS010000153.1, forward strand.
GACCGACTGGCCCGACTCAAGTTCGCGGCCGAACGCGCAGAACGGTCCGAACCCAAGGGAGAGCGGAAGGTGGACTCGTGAGCGTGCCATCGGAGCCGTTGGAATGCACCTTCGCCATCCGTGCGCAGCCGGAGACGGTGTGGACGTTCTGGACCGATCCGGTCCGCCTGTGCGAGTGGTGGGGCCTCGAGGCCGAAGCGGTGCCCGAACCCGGTGGCCGGTTCCGAGTCGTGATGGACCAGGAGGATGCGGTCATGAGCGGTGAGTACCTGGAGCTCGATCCGCCCCGTCGGTTGGTCTTCACCTTCGGTTGGGAGCACCCACCGCCGAGCGGCCCGCTCCTGCCGGGCAGCACACGGGTGGAGGTGGAGCTGATCCCCGACGGCGACGGCACCCGGCTCGTGTTGCGTCACTTCGGCCTGCCCGCCACTGCAACCGCCGAGCATCGAGCCGGTTGGAACCACTTCGTCGGCGACCGCCTGGTCGCGGTGTTCGAGGCGTCGGGCCAGGTCTGATGGCGGAGACCCTCGACGTGAGCGTCGAGCGGATCATCCCCGCACTTCCCGAACGCGTCGCGGCGGTCATGTTCGATCCGGTCCAGGACCCTCGGTGGATGAAGGCGTTGACCGAGAGTGTTCTCCTGGATGCTCCGCTTGCGAGCGGATCACGCGTTCGCCGCAACGCGCGGTTCCTCGGTCGCACGATCGGATGGACGACGACCGTCGCCGAATATTCGCCGCCGCGGCTCCTCGTCCTCGACATCAGCGACGGGCCGTTCGTCGGAGTGGTCACCTACGAGATCGAACCTTCCGGCTCGGGATCGCTGGTTCGGATCCGCAACGTCGGGCAGCCGGGAAAGTTCGGATGGATGCCTAGCGCGCTCATGCAGCGGGTGATGCGAACGTCGCTGGCCAAGGACCTCTCCCACCTGGAGGCCGCGCTCACGTCGTGAGCGACACCACCAGCAGGGCCTGCGCCAGGTGGTACGTGACCATGATCGAGACGGGCTGCCACGGGCGTTTCCGTACGAAGCGGTGTTCGCCGATCAAGGCGTCGGACACCATGAACGACACCGCACCCACCGCCATCACCGCGTTCCCACTCGCGACCGCACTGCTGACCATCACCAGGATCGTGAGAACGTACGCGACCACCGGCGGCACCAGCCTCGGCTGGCCCTGGTCGCGGATCCCGCGCACCAACCGCGTGCCCATCAGCATCGCGACGGCAATCACCGGGATCGCGAGGACCCAGTCGCCGGCGGAGGACTGGTTGATCCCGACGACGTACGCGACATGCGCGAGGAGGAAGGCAGACAGACCGGCGACGAACGCGTCCGTCGGCAACATGAGGAATACGTCACCGGCGAGCGACAACATCAGCGCGACGACGAACCAACCACGGGTGCTCGACGATCGTGGGTCGAGCGCAGCGGCGGCGCCAATCATCAGCACCAGCGTCAACGGCTTGCAGACGTACATCCCAAGCACGTGTTCGCGGGCAACCGCGATCCAGTTTCCCGCCGCGAACACCCCGGCGGCGATCAACAGCGCAAACGCGATCGAGTTCATCGACATCCCCGAACCGGCACCGTGGCACGATAGGCCACGTGCAGATCGCCACCCGGCTCGACCGCGCGCGCCACGACGCGCGGGAGGTCCAACGTCGTTTCAACGCGATACGGGGCGGGAACCTCGCCGCTGCGATCAGCATGCGTGCTTTCCTCGCACTGTTCCCGATCGCACTGCTGGCCATCGCCTGTGTGGGCTTCGCCGGTGGCAATCCACAACGCGTCGCCCACGACATCGCCGACGCACTCGGGCTCGGTGACGGCCTCGGCACCACCTTGACCCACGTGGTCCAGAGCGCTCAGCGACGCCGGGTCGAGTCCAGCATCGTCGGCCTGCTCGGACTCGTCTGGACCGGGACCGGACTCACGCTCTCGGTCAACGCGGCGTGGGACGAAGCGTGGTCCATCCGCGGGGGTGCGTGGCGGGGCCGGGCCGCCGGTGCGGTGTGGCTGGTCGGCGGACTCGCGTTCCTCGCAATCATCGTCGGGACCGCGGTGCTGCTGCGTCAGGCCGGGATCCTCCTGCAGTTCGGGATCGTCGGCGAGATCGCGGCCGACGCGCTGTTCTTCTACTGGACTGCCATCGTGCTCCCGGCGCGCAAGATTCCGAGGCGCGCAATGCGGTTCTCTGCGGTCGTGGCCGGGATCGGACTCGAGACCCTCAAGGTGATCGGATCGCTGCTCGTGCCCGCCCTCGTGCTGCGGTCGTCGTCGCTCTACGGGGCGCTCGGTGCCGTGTTCGCGGTGCTCGTCTGGCTGCTCGTGCTCGGCCGTCTCATCGTGTACACCGCGTTGCTCGAACGGGTGCGTTGGGACACGCGCCAGGTCACGGACTGAGGCGTCGGAGCGACCACGACCCGCCGTCCCGGCGGTACTGCACGCGGTCGTGCACCCGGTCGGGCCCGGCCTTCCAGAACTCGATCACCGCGGGCGAGATCCGGTACCCACCCCAGTACGGCGGAAGGGGGACCACGTCCGGGAACCTCGCCTCCGCCTCGTCGACCTGCCGTTCGAGCGTGGCGCGGTCCGCGATCGGTGCGCTCTGGTGCGACGCCCACGCGCCGATCTGGTGACCGCGTGGTCGGTGCGCGAAATAGGCCTCGGACTCCTCGGCCGCGACGCGCGCGATGTCGCCCTCGATTCGCACCTGCGCGTCGAGTTCGGGCCAATAGATCACCGCGGCGACCGCGTCGTTACCGGCGATCTCCTCCGCCTTCCGGCTCTCGTAGTTGGTGTAGAAGACGAAGCCGCGAGCATCGAAGCCGCGCAGCAGGACCACCCGCGCCGACGGACGACCCGCCGGGGTGGCAGTGGCCACCGTCATCGCGGCCGCTCGGTCCCCGGTCGCCACCACCGCCTCCGAGTACCAGTCGGCGAACTGGACCATCGGATCGGGATTCACCGTGTGCTCGTCGGGCGGCGCAATCGGCATGGAACCGACCCTAGATCGGCTTCGTCACTACGCTCGACGGCCGATGTCGGTCGCAACTCACCCCGCGTCCTTCGCGACACGCGTCCGCACGATCTATCGCGAGTCGTGGGATCTGTTCCGGCACCACTTCGGCTTCATCGTGGGCAGCGCCGCGTGCATCCTGCTCCCGTTCGCGATCCTCGACGGCCTCGGCCTCCTGGTGGTCGACGTCGGCGGGCACTCCCTGGTCGTGGGTCTGCTGCTCGTCGTGGTGACCACCGCCACCGCAGGTCTCAGCGGACTCGCCGCGATCTTCTATGCGGGGGTGTTGGACCACACCGTCGCGGCCTGGATCGACGACACCACCGCGCCCACACGGCGCTCGGTGGCCGGCCGCCTGCCGTGGGGCCAACTCGTCCTCGCGAGCGTGCTCGGGTTCGTCGTCGAGGTGATCGGCGTCGCGCTGTTCGTGGTGCCCGGACTGATCCTCGCCACGCTCCTGATCCTCACCGGCCCGGTCCTCGTCGGCGAGCACCTGCGGGCGGTGCCGGCGATGCGGCGGAGCGCCCAACTGGTCCGCCGAGCGCCGGTGCTGGTCGTGGTGGCCGTCGCGATCCCGATGTTCGTCGAAGCGAGCCTGGCGGACCTCGCCGGACTGGTTTTGGGGCACGAGATCGTCGCGGAACTGCTCATCGAGACCGTCGTGACCCTGTTCGCGGCGTCGTTCGTCGGCGTCCTGGAGGTTGCCACCGCCCATTACCTGCGCGATGCGTATCCACCGGATCCGTCCGAGCCGGTGCGGGCACCGGAGATTTTGTAGAAGAATCTCCGTATGGGATTTCATCACCTCGCCATCGCGACCCGCGACCCCGAAGCCAACCACCACTTCTACACGGAGTCGATGGGGTTCACTCTGGCCCGTACCGTCGTGGCCCCGACCGACACAGGCGGGTGGGCCCGGCACCTGTTCTACGAGACCGGGAACGGCGAG
>JBDUBS010000591.1:0-2278 GCA_040003875.1 Acidimicrobiia bacterium
AGCCTCACAGCCACCAGCACACCAAGGGTGGACCAGTGAGCAATCAGAGAGTGAAGCCGACGACGGCGCCGCCGTCGGGGTGGTTGCGGGCGAAGACGGTGCCGCCGTGGCGGTCGACCACTTGGGCGACGATGGCGAGACCGAGTCCCGATCCGGGCTCGGTGCGGGCGACATCGGCGCGGTAGAAGCGGTCGAAGACCTTGGGGAGGTCGGCGGGCGGGATGCCCGGACCGTGGTCTCGGACTTCGAAGGTCGTCCCGTGGACGGAGACCTCGATCGCGCCGTCGGCACCTGCGTCGGCTCCGTGTTTGATGGCGTTGTCGACGAGGTTCGATGCGGCTCGGGTGAGGGCCTTCGAGCGACCGACGATCGGAGTGGCGTCGTGGACGTCGAGGGTGATGGGGCGGGTCGTGCGCCGCCCTGCCGCATCCGCGACACCACGGGCGATGACCGCGAGGTCGAGCGGACCAGTGGCCTCGACATCGTTGGCCGGGTCGCGGGCGAGGTCGACCAACTCGGACACGAGGTCGGTCAGTTCGCGTACCTCGAATCGGATGCCCTGGGAGACCTGGTGGCGCTGCGTGTCGTTGAGGCGGTCGGCGCGTTCGAGCAGTTCAGCGTTGGTTTGCAGGCTCGTCAACGGCGTCCGCAGTTCGTGGCTGGCGTCGGCGACGAGCTGCTGCTGGCGGCGGCGGGATTCGCCGAGCGCCTCGACCATGGTGGCGAAGCTGGTGGTGAGACTGCGGATCTCACCGGTTCCCGAGGTGGTCACGTCCCTGTCGAGTTCACCGGTGCGGGCGATGCGTTCGGCCGAAGCGCGAAGCCGTTCGAGCGGAGCCACGATCCGGGTGGCGAGCACCCAGCCGAGCAGCGCGGCGGCCGCGATGCCGGCACCGGCGAACAGCGCGAGCCGGAGTTGGAGCGTCCGGAGAATGTCGTCGTTCTCGTGGAGGGAACGCGCGAGCTGCAACACCGAGGTGGAGCGTTGCGTGGTGATGATGCGGTACCGCGCGCCGCCGACCTTGGCGGTGGTGATCTGGGCGTCGGGGTCGGACCGCACCCGACGGACGAGCGTGGTGTCGACCGGGAGCGCGACCCCGATGCAGCGCGTGACCGTGCCGTCCGCCGCCACGATCTGGGCCGCGTTCACGAGCGTGAGCAGTTCGTTGGGCGGACAGCCGAAGCGCGTGCCCTGCCCATCGGCGCCCGGATGGTCGGGATCGCCGGGGTGATCGTTGCCGTTGCGGACCGGGGCGAGTTCGGCCGCCTTGCTGCGGAGGGAGTCGTCGATGGTGGCAGTGAGGCGCTCGGCGGTGTTGAGGTACGCGACCACGGCACCGAACGCCGAGACCAGGCCGGCGATGAACGCCATCCCGAACGCGATGCGCCATTTGAGACTCACGGTCGGACCACATAACCGACGCCCCGCACCGTCTGCACGAGCCGCGGCAGGTCGTCGATCTCGGTCTTGCGGCGCAGGTAGCCGATGTAGACGTCGAGGGAGCGCGATCCGGTCTCGAAATCGAAACCCCAGATGTGTTCGTAGATCTGCTCGCGCGAGAGCACGATGCCGGCGTTCTCCATCAGCAACGTGAGCAGGTCGAACTCGGTCTTGGTGAGATCCAGGTACGTGTCGGCCCGCATCGCAACCCGCCGACGCGGGTCGACGCGAAGATCGGCGACCACGAGTTCGGGTTCGTCGTCGTCGACCGGGTTGCGCCGCAAGAGCGCGCGGAGTCGGGCGAGGAGCTCGTCGAGCGAGAACGGTTTGACCACGTAGTCGTCGGCGCCCGCATCGAGCCCGCTCACCCGGTCGGCGACCTGGTCGCGTGCGGTGAGGACCAGGATCGGGGTCGTGACCTTCCGGGCCCGGAGCCGCCGGCAGACGGTCAGGCCGTCGATGGTCGGCATCATCACGTCGAGGACGATCACATCGGGGTCGAAGTCGTCGAACGCGGCGAGCGCGCGTTCACCGTCGGTCGTGGGACACACGGTGTACCCCTCGAGCTCGAGGGCCATCACCAGTGCCTCCCGGACACTCCGATCGTCTTCGGCGAGCAGCACGCGTGCCGTTGGCTCCATGGGGGCGACCTTACGGGGCGTGCGCAAGAGCGGTGTAAGACCACAGGCGTACGAGTCATGGGTTCCCAGGGTTCTTGCACGGGTCTTACATACGGTTCGTCGTGGTCTTACGCGCGGCCCCGACCATGACGGTCATGAGTATCCAACCCGCATCCCCAGGTCGGCCCCCCAGTCGTTCACGGCCCGGTCGCATCGC
>JBDUBS010000597.1:0-7562 GCA_040003875.1 Acidimicrobiia bacterium
GCAGCGAGAGCACACCGAACGCGACGTGGCGCGCCTCGTCGCTCATCACGTAGCGAAGCAGCTTCTTGAGGAGCGGCTCGGTGGTCATCTGGTGCATGAATCCGAACGCAGCGAGGGCGAGACCCTCCACCATGATCTGCATGCCGAGGTAGGTCATGTCCCACCGGTTGTCGGCGATGATGTCGTCGAGGAGCATCTCGAGGTGTGCGTTCACCGGGTAGTGGCCGGAGAGCTTCGTGTCGAGGTACTTCGCGAAGACCTCCACGTGTCGGGCCTCATCCATGACCTGGGTCGCGGCGTAGTACTTGGCGTCGATCCACGGCACGGTCTCGACGATCTGCGCGGTGCAGATCAACGCACCCTGCTCGCCGTGCATGAACTGCGAGAGGCTCCAGTTCTGCATCTCGATCCCGAGCTGGATCCACTGCTCTTCCGTCCACGTGGAGAAGACGGTGCCCTTGAGCTCGACGTTCTCGCCGAAGACCTCGGTCCCGTTCATCTGCACCTGGTTCGCGAGCGCCACCGCGGCTTGGTCGACGGGGATCGACCAGTCGAGGTCGGTCTCGGCGTTCCACTGCGAGGTCTTCGCCTTCTCGTACAGCTTGATCAGCGCCGGACGCGAGCGTGAGTAGTCCCACGTGAACAGCGAATCCGCCTCGGCCCGGACCGTGTGCACGATCTCGTCGACGTCCGAGTTGCTGATCGAAAGAATCGCCTCGAGGTCGTTGACGTCGTCCCGACCGATCATGTCGAAGTTCGTGGTCATGGCTGTACCTCTTCGCTGGGTGGGATGGGGGGGAATGCAGGGATCACGTGACGCCGGACGAGCGTGCGCGCCGCATCCGGGTCGGTCATCACGAACGGTGCGCGGTCCGGGTGGAGGTATGCGAGCAACACCCGCGTGCTCCATTCCGCCGCGCGCGGCGCCCCGTCCGATGGGACGAACCGCGCGAACACGGGGGCGAACCGGCGGACCGACTCGGCGAACATCCGGTCTCCGCCCTCGAAGGAGAGCGCCGGCAACACCACCTCGGGTTCGAGGTCGAGGGCGCGCTGCAAGGCGGTGTGGGTCACGATCGCCCGGGCCGCGGCGACGAACATCGCGGTCGCGGCATCCTCGAGGGTCTCGGCATTCGCGGCACTGGCCACGATCAGATCGGTGACCCGGTCGATCTCGGCCTGCACGGCAGCGTCGACCACCGCCGCTCGGTTCGGGAAGTAGCGGTACACCGTCGCCCGCGAACACGAGGCCTCGCGGGCGATGTCGTCGAGGGTGGTCCGGGCCACGCCGTGGCGCCCGAGGCACACCATGGCTCCGGCCAGGATCCGCGCCTCGACGGCGTCGGACCGGGTTTCCGACCGGGTTTCCGACCGGGTTTCCGACCGGGTCTCCGCGGTGACGGAGACGGCAAGCATGGACGACGGCATCACCTGAGACAATAGGACGATTGGTGTCTCATCGTCAATGTGTCGCACGTCACCGGAGCCGCACGGGCCTCTGCCCACCACCTGATCCCGCAGGTAAGGTCCCCACCCACCGAGGGCAGGTACCACTCGGGCATCGATCAACGAGAAGGCCCATGCCGGAGTTCGAGACGAAAGCCGACGGCACGCCCTTCACCTCGCTCGATTACACCACGCGCCATGCCGAGGTCTTTGCGAACCGGTACGACGATGGGCTCGGCGATCGGAAGATCAAAACCTTCAAGCGTCTGGCAGGCGATCTCGCCGGTGTCCGACTCCTCGATGTCGGCTCGGGCGACGGAACGTTCTCCTCAGTCGCGCGCGACGCCGGGGCCCGCGTGGTCGCCACCGATTTCGCCGAGTCGATGGTCGCGGCAACCGCTCGGCGCGCGTCGGTGCCGGTCGTGCGCGGTTCCGCGGACGCGCTCCCCTATGAGGCGAACAGTTTCGACATCGTCGCGGCGCTCGACATCATCGAGCACTTGTACCAGCCGGAGCGCGCACTGAGCGAGTTCCGGCGCGTGTTGACGCCGAACGGTCGCCTGTTACTGGGAACCGACCGCGATGGCATCGCGCTCGGTCTGCTCCCGCAGAGATTTCCGAAGGTGATCCGCCGGGTCTTGGTTCGTCGACCGGCTCGCGAGGCGAGGTCGAATCCCGAGCGCTACATCACGCCACAGTGCACCCACACCCACGAGTTCGAGCTGGACGAGTTGCTCAGGTTGACCGCGACCCAGGGCTTCCGGACCCGAGCGCTCGACTCCTATTCGTACAGTCTCGGCCTCGACAACTGGGGCCGCATGGTCGAGTTCGCCGCCCGCGGTCCGCTCCGCCGCTGGAAGTGGAACTACGTGATGGTGGCGTTGACCGCCACCTGACGGGGTGGGAACGGCTTCCACCGCTGGACCACTAGATGGTGATGAGCCAAGAGGCCCGCGTACCTCCGAGATATTCGGGCGGCATCGCCGACGAGCGCACCGGGATCTCGAACCAGTTGCTCATTCCGAGGTGAGTGAGCATGAGGTCGATCGCGGTTCGACTCGGCCGGGCCACGATCCCCGGTGCGGCGGCCGCATGAATGTCGTACGGCTCCTCCCACCTCAGAGCGACCAAAGTGTTGCGAGTCGGGTGCACTCCGGTATCGAGCACGATCTGTCTCGTTGCCATCGCCTGAGTGCGTCTGAGGGCGTCGAGCGGTTCGGGAAGGTGGTAGAGCACCCCGAGATTCATCACGACGTCGAAGGTCCCGCCCAGCGCCTCGGGCGTCATCGCCATGAAATCAAGCACCTGAAAATCAACATTGTCGATTCCCACCACGCTCTTCACCAGGTTCGCCTGGTCGATCAACTCTTGCCGAGCATCGAATCCGACGACCTGCGCGCCGAGGAGCGCACACTGGAACGACCAGAAGCCGGAGTTGCAGGCGATGTCGAGAATCCTCAGTCCTTCCAACGTTCCGCCGTTCGAGGCCAGGAGGTACGGCATGAAATGCCGAAAGCGCTGGGGATGCCTCTCGGGGTCGTCGACGTAGGCGAAATCACGCACGTGGCGTGCCGCGAAGGAGAGGTCGCCCTCGAACGAGTAGGCGTAGTGCCACCGTTCGAACTTCGCGAACGCCGCCCGAATCTCCTCGTCGGTCTGCCCGCCACCGCGCGGCAGCGGCCACGCTGCCTCACGCGACGGCGGGATGGTCGCCGGTGCCGGATGGGGGTCGGTCGGCGCCTTCTCGACCTTCTCCAGTTCGTAGCCATTCCGGCTCGCCAAATCCTTCAGGGTTCGCACCCCACGCTTTCGGACCGACCCGAGTGCCATCGTCCAACCTTCCGGAGCCGCAAATGTCGCCCGGAGCGTAGGTCACCGGGTCGAACCTTCCGGTCCTCGGTTGCGACCGGTGCGTGAACACCGCGGCTCGGTTGCCGCGAACCGACCGAGTTCCGGCTTCGTCCTCAAGCGAGTGCGGCCGGCTCCAGGATGCCAGCCAACATGTGTTCGCGAACCAGCTGGTGCACCGCGCCGGGATCTCCGAGGTTCCACCCCCCGTGAGACGCGATGAGCGACAGGATCATCCGCGCCACGAAGTCGGCCGACTCCTCGAGGTCCACGCCGTCGAGCACCCGGCCTGCGGCGCGCTCGCGCTCGAGGTACGGCAGCAGGAATGCGGTGATGTAGTGCAGCGGTCGTTCCTGCTCGGTCGTGAGCAACGGCAGGATCCGTTCGGGCTCGGTCACCAGGACCTTCTGCAGCACCTCGTGTTGGTGCACGGCCGAATGGGCGAACGTGAGCCCGCGCTCGACCATGGAAGCGAAGTCCGGCGCGGCCACCACCTCTTCCGCGAGCCGGAGGAAGAACCGGTCCATCTCCCAGCTGACCGCGCCACGGAGCAGCTCGTCCTTGCCGCCGGGAAACACGCGGTACACGGTCGCACGCGAGACTCCGGACACCTTCACAACATCTTCGACAGTGGTCTTTGCGATACCGAAACGAGCCACGCACTCGTACGCCGCCGCCAACACCCGATCCCGCAGCGCCGGTTCCGGCTCCGACGGGGTCACCCGCGACCGATCACGAATCGAGCAGCGCGTCGAGACCGATGGTCAGTCCCGGCTGGGTACTGACGCTGCGGATACCGAGGAGCACGCCCGGCATGAACGACGATCGGTCGAACGTGTCGTGCCGGATCGACAGCGACTGGCCCGTCGTGCCGAGGATCACCTCTTGGCTCGCGATCATGCCGCGCATCCGCACCGAGTGGACCCGGATCGCACCCCCGGCGAGTCCCCCACGCGCGCCTTCGGCCACGACCGTCGTCGTCGGGTCCGGCGCCCACTCGGACGAGGCGGCGGCCATACGGCGCGCGGTGGTCATTGCCGTGCCAGACGGCGCGTCGACCTTCTGATCGTGGTGGAGTTCGATGATCTCCGCGGTCTCGAACCACGGTGCAGCCTGCTCTGCGAAGCGCATCATCAGCACCGCCCCGATCGCGAAGTTGGCCGCGATCAATCCGTTCGCGGCCGAGTGCGTGAACAACTCCGCGTACTCGTCGAGGTCGTCGGCGGTGAACCCGGTGGTGCCGACGACCGCGTGGACATCGTGGGCGGCACACCAGCGGAGGTTTTCGCGCGCGGCGGAGAGCACCGTGAAGTCGATCGCGACCTCCACCCCGGCATCGACCATCGCCGACGCGTCGGCGGCCACCACGAGCGCGGTGCCGGCGACGGGGGCTCCGCAGCCGAACGGATCGACCGCGGCGACGAGTTCGAGGTCCGGGGCATCGTGGACCGCCGCGCAGATCGTCGATCCCATCCGACCTGCCGCACCGAACACCCCGACCCGGATCATCCGAGCACACTACCGAGACTGCCCACCGCGACAGTCCCGTATCGATCCGAGGTATCCGCCAGACTCGCGAGATGGAGTCCGCGAACGTCGCCTCGTGGCGCGCGTTGGGTGGCCGGGCCCTCGAGGACGGTCAGGCGGCGAGATCCGCGATGAGGTCCGCGGCGTGGACCGGACCGACCACGGACAGCACGAGATCGTCGGTTGCGAACACTCGGTCGATGGTTCGTCGCAGGTCGGTGAGCGTCACCGCGTCGACGGCCGCGACGATGTCGTCCACCGTCGGCACCTCGCCGAGGGTGAGGAGTCCGCGCCCGAGCCGGTGCATCCGACTCGAACTGGTCTCGAGCGCCAACGTGGTCGAACCTTTGAGGTGGCCCTTGGCGGAGACGAGTTCGGCCTCGCTCACACCGTCGATGACGAGTTTGGCCAGCTCGTCCCGGATCACGTGGAGCGTCTCGGAGAGGCGCTCCGGCGCGGTGCCGGCGTAGATCGCCATCGACCCGACGGTCTCGTAGGCGGCCCGGTACGCGTAGACGGAGTACGCGAGCCCGCGCTGCTCACGCACTTCCTGGAAGAGACGCGAGGACATGCCGCCGCCGAGCAGTTGGTTGACGACCGACAACGCATACCGGTCGGGATCGTCACGCGCGATGGATCGCATCGCGAGCACCAGGTGGGCCTGTTCGGTCGTCCGGTGCTCCCCCGTGGTCGACTCTGAGGGCGCGAGCGGAAAGACCCCGCGCGCCGGGCGGCTTCCCCGGTCGGACGGGACCCGGCTCGCGAGTTGCTGCGCGACCCGGTCGTGGTCGAGGTTGCCCGCGGCCGCGATGACGACGTTGCTCGGCTTGTAGTGCGCGCCGTGATAGTCGACGATGGCCGCCCGCGACATCGAGCCGATCGACTCGCGGGTGCCGAGCACCGACCGGCCGAGCGGATGGTCAGGGAAGAGTGCCGCATTGGCGAGTTCGTGCACGACGTCGTCGGGCGCGTCGTCGCGCATCCCGATCTCCTCGAGGATGACACGCCGTTCGGACTCCACTTCGTCGATCCGGAACGCGGGACGCCACACGACGTCGGCGAGGATGTCGAGGGCGAGGTCGAGATGGTCGTCCGGGACCCGCACGTAGAACGCGGTGTACTCCTGGGTAGTGAACGCGTTCATGTCGCCGCCGACGGATTCGATCGCGGCCGCGATGTCCGACGCGCTCCGATCCTCGGTCCCCTTGAAGAGCAGGTGCTCGAGGAAGTGGCTCGCGCCGAGTTCCCCCTCGGTCTCGTCCACCGCGCCGGAGCCGACCCAGAAGCCGACCGCGACGGACCGGAGGTTCGGCATGGCCTCGGTGATCACATGCGCACCGCCGACCTCGCTGATGGAGACCGCGTCCTCGGTTGCGCGCTCACCGTGGTCGTCGAAGAGTGACGACTGCCCGTTTCGGGCGGTTTTCACACTGATTCCGGCGTCGACCGGCCCCGTTGATTTACCGCCCGCTGCAGTCACAGGAGCCGTATCGACGCGGTGTGTGGTCTGCTGGAGCCGTTTCGGTCACTTCGGGCGCGAAAGGATCGCTGATCAGGCCGGAAGCGGAATCACCACGGGAAACGACTTCGGCGTCAGCCCACGCGTGCACCGCGTGGACTGACGCCGAAGTGGAGTACTGGTGAAGCAGAAGAGCTCGTCAGCGGCGGCGGCCACTCTCCCGCTCCTGGCCCTCCGGGCCGGGCCGCTCGGGCCCGGCCGCCCTCGAGCCAACGTTTGCTCAGCGGCGGCGGCCTCCACCGCCGCGACGGCTGGTGCGACCGCGGTCGCCGCCTTCGCTGCGACCACCTTCACGGCCGGCCTCGGCCGGACCCAGGTCGCCGAACTCGGCCTTGGCCTGCTCGTCCCAGGAGTCCTCGAACGACGCCGCCTTGGGCGTGTCGTCGCGGTCCTCACGGGGCGGGCGGTCCTCACGCGGGGCGCGGTCCTCACGGGGCGGGCGGTCCTCACGCGGAGCGCGGTCGGCACGCGGGGCGCGCTCGCGTGAGCCACCACCGTCGCCGTTCGAACCGCTGTCGCCCTCGGGCGCATCACCCGCGAGCGAGAGGGAGAGCTTGCCCTGGTTGTCGATGTCGTCGACCCGGACGAGCACTTCGTCACCGAGGTTGAACACGTCCTCGACCCGATCGATGCGCTTGCCCCGACCGATCTTGGAGATGTGGAGCAGACCGTCGCGACCCGGGAGGATGTTGACGAACGCACCGAACTTGGTGATGTTGACGACCTTGCCGGTGTACTCGGCACCGATGTCGGCGGTCGGCGGGTCGAGGATGAGCTCGATCCGGCGACGCGCCTCGTCCACCTGCGAGCTGTCCTTGGAGCCGACGCTCACCGTGCCGACCACGCCGTCGTCGGAGACCGCGATGTCGGCGCCCGTCTCCTGCTGGATCGTGTTGATGACCTTGCCCTTCGGCCCGATGACCTCACCGATCTTGTCGATCGGGATCTCGAAGCTGATGATCTTCGGGGCGGTCGGACGAACGTCCGGACGCGGGGCCGAGATCGCCTCGTTCATGACCTCGAGGATCTTGAGCCGGGCGTCCTTCGCCTGCTGCAGCGCAGCCGCGAGCACGTCGGCCGGGAGACCGTCGATCTTGGTGTCGAGCTGGAGCGCGGTCACGAAGTCGGCGGTGCCGGCGACCTTGAAGTCCATGTCACCGAACGCGTCTTCCGCACCGAGGATGTCGGTGAGGGTCGTGTACTTGCCCTCGGCGTAGACGAG